>JARRJX010000314.1:0-3908 GCA_037388645.1 Chloroflexota bacterium | reverse complement strand
CACAGGCGGACGAAACGCTGGCCGAGCAGCCCGCCCAACCCCAGGCGGTAGAGGGCCAGCGGGGCGCGCAGCAGGAACCGCATCAGCCCGCGGGGTGATCTGTCGGTCAGCGACGATCCGGCCATGACAACCTCCGATTCTAATTCGCTCAAATACCGGGCGACGATTCGCCAACCTGGACTATAGCGCGCCCCGCCCCTGCTATCGAGGGGCAGGCGGTGCGGGCTGCCGCATCGTCCTAACAATTGGGGGTGAATCCGGTGACAGATGTTCCTCGGAGTGATGCCGAACTCGTGCTATTCTAAGGTGGGCATCCTGATTTGATCCGCCATCACCTGTTTGCCGCCTGCGGCAGGGGGGCAATCATGACGACAGATCGTTCGTGGCGGCATATTCTTTTCAGCGATCTGGGCATCCTGATCCTGATCGCGCTGGCGAAGCTTCTCTTCCACACCCTCACCAACGGACAATACGGCTGGCACCGCGACGAGCTGGCGATGCTCGACGATGCCCGCTACCTCGCCTGGGGCTACGTGGCCTACCCGCCGCTGACGCCCGCCCTGACACGCCTGGGGTTGGCCCTGTTCGGGCCGTCGCTGGCCGGGGTGCGCTTCTTCGCTGCGCTGGCGCAGAGCGCGATGATGGTGCTCGCCGGGCTGATAGCCCGCGAATTAGGGGCGTCGCGGACGTGGCAGGTGGTGGCCGCCCTGGCCGTGGCCGGATCGCCCGCCTCGCTGGCGGAGAGCGCGCTCATCCAGTACGTGGCGTTCGACCTGCTGTGGTGGGTGCTGGCCGCCTACTTCGTCGTCCGCCTGCTGAAGTCTGAGAACCCGCGCTGGTGGCTGGGGATTGGGGCGGTCATCGGGCTGGGGATGATGACCAAGTATACGATGGCCTACTTCGCCGTCGGGATTGTGGGGGCGGTTTTGCTCACCAAAAACCGCCGCTACCTGGCAAGCCCGTGGCTGTGGGCCGGGGTGGCGCTCTCGCTGCTGATCTTCCTGCCCAACCTGATCTGGCACATCCGGCACGACTTCGTCTCGCTCGACTTTCTGAGCGACATCCACGCCCGCGACGTGCGGATCGGGCGCACTCAGGGCTACCTGACCGAGCAGCTTTACCTGACCGCCGGGCCGTTCGCGCTGCCGCTGTGGGTCGCGGGGCTGTATGCCTATTTCTTTGGCGTGTTCCACGACCGCTACCGGATGCTGGGCTGGATGTACGTGATCCCGTTTGGGCTGTTCCTGGCGACGCAGGGGCGGGGCTATTACCTCTCCCCGGCCTACCCGATGCTGGTCGCGGCGGGGGCGGCTGCCGGGGATCGCTGGGTGAAGTCGCTGGCGGCAGGGTGGGCGCGGCTTGCCCAGGGGGCTGCCTGGGCGATGGTGGGGCTGGGGCTGGTGATTGACGGCCTGCTGATGCTGCCGCTGGCCCCGATCAATTCAGGGCTGTGGGACGTGACCAACGAGGTGCACGACCTGTTCCGCGAGGAGATCGGCTGGCCGGAGCTGACCGAGACGGTGGCGGACATCTATGCCAGCCTGCCGGAGGCGGAGCAGGCGCAGACGGGTATCCTGGCGGGCAACTACGGCGAGGCCGGGGCGATCAACCTCTACGGCCCGGCCTACGGGCTGCCGGAGGCAATCAGCGGGATCAACTCGTACTGGTACCGGGGATACGGGCCGGGCGATGGGCCGCAGACCGCCATCGTGGTCGGCTTCCAGCGAATCGATGCGCTGCGGATATTCGAAACGTGCGAGCTGGCGGGGGAGATCACCAACCGGTATGGGGTGTTGAACGAAGAAACTCAATACCATCGGAACATCTTCCTATGCCGCACGCTGCGCCGTCCGTGGCCTGAGTTGTGGCCGGAGATGCGCTGGTACGGATGAGCCGCCGCTCGGAGACATCTCAACGAGCCTGACAATAAACCGACCGTCCAAACGGCCCCCAACAACCGGTGAGATGGCGTTTTTTCCTCGTCGTGGCGGCCAATTTGTGCTAAATTCTGTCTGAGTTATCAATTATCGTATATCGCGCCTATACGCGAGCGACTATCAACGAAGGGAAGCACTTATGACTGATGGCGACGTGAACCTGTCCGAGCTATCCGACGACGAGCTTTACCTCCAGATGGGTGACGACCTGTACGACGGCCTGGCCGACGAGGTGGTGGAGGCGGTGGAAATCTTCCTCGACCGGGGCAAGCCGCCCTACGAGATCATGATCCAGGGGCTGGTAGCGGGGATGCACATCGTGGGCGAGGACTTCCGCGACGGGATCCTGTTCGTGCCGGAGGTGCTGATGGCGGCCAAGGCGATGAAGGCCGGGATGGCGATCCTGCAACCGCTGCTGGCGAAATCCGACGCGCCCAAGCTGGGCGTCGCCGTGATCGGCACGGTCAAAGGAGACATCCACGACATCGGCAAGAACCTGGTCTCGATGATGTGGGAGGGGGCCGGGTTCGAGGTTCACAACCTGGGGATCAACGTCAGCGCCGAGAAGTTCCTGGCGGCGATCAACGAGCACCACCCGGACATCCTGGGGATGTCGGCGCTGCTGACGACGACGATGCCCTACATGCGGGTGGTGATCGAGGCGGTGAAGGAGGCGGGCCTGCGTGACAAACTGACCGTCTGGTGGGCGGCGCGCCGCTCAACGACGCGTTCGCGGAGGACATCGAGGCCGATGCCTACTGCCGCGACGCGGCGGTCGCCGTCGAGACGGCCAAGAAGTACATGGCGCTGAAAGGCGTCGGTTAGCCCTGCTACCTGAGGCCCGTGGTGGTCAGCCCACCAGGCGGTTGGGGAGCGCGGCGAGCCAGGCGCGGGCGTCGGCGGGCGACTCCAGGCGGCAGTCGGCGAGCGTATCGCGCGGGTCGGAGGCGACCAGCACAGCCAGCCCATCGTGCGCCTTGATCACGGCGAAGGCCTCCTCGTCTTTGTCGTCGTCGCCCAGGTAGACGAGCAGCGCCCCCGGCAGGGGGAAGCGCCCCAACAGGTACTCGACCGTGCGGCCTTTGTGGGCGATCCTCGGCCCGACCTCCAGGAACTTGTGCCCACCCAGCACGCGGAACGGCTCCGGGGGAATGACCTCCTCCGCCGCGCGGCGCGCCCGGCCCAGGACGGCGTCGGACTCGGCATCGGCGGCGAAGCGGGCGTGGAGCGCCAGCGCCCAGCCTTTGTCTTCCAGGAAGAAGCCCTCGCGCCCGGCGATCAGGGCCTCCCAGCGCGGCTTGAGGGAGTCGAGCGGGGGGCGGATCGTGTCGTAGGGCACGCGGTCGAGGCGCTCGCCTGACTCGGCCTGAAGCTCGACCCCATAGGTGCCCGCCAGCAGGACGCCCGGCACCGGGACCAGCTTCTGGACGTGGGCCAGCCGCCGCCCGCTGATCAGACTCACCCGAATCCGGGGGTGGGCGGCCAGCCGGGCGAGCAGCGCAACGACCGCCGGGTCCGGCTCGGCGACATCGGGGTTGGGGGCGAAATCGGCCAGCGTGCCGTCGTAGTCGAGGAACAGCCACAGGCGCTCGGCCTGGGCCAGCCGGTCGTCGAACTCTGAAGTGCAGGGCACTTTAGCCCGCTCCCAGCAGCAGCGGCTCGACGTCGCGGTGGAAGATCGCGTCCCAGGTGTAATTCTGGCGCACCTGGCGGCGCAGCCGGTAGACCGGGCTTCGCTCCAGCCAGCCGATGATCCGGCCCGCCACGTAGGCGGGGTCTTCGCCGTCGTCGACCAGGATCACGCTGTCCTCGCCCAGCTCGACGGCAGCGGGTATCTCGGTGGAGACAATCGGCATGCCGACCAGGGCGGCCTCCAGGACGGGCATGCCGAAGCCCTCCCGGTGGCTGGGCATGAACAGCATGTCACTCACCCGGAACAAATCGCCCACCACGTCCATGCCGATGGTGAGC
>JARRJX010000313.1:0-3922 GCA_037388645.1 Chloroflexota bacterium | reverse complement strand
ATATATGGCGCTTTCTCAAAATTCAACACCTATTTGCTCGCTACTCAAGCCCAGTAGAACCAAAACCCCACCGAGAATCAACGCGGGGCGCATCGATGCACCCCGCTTGTATTTGCCAGTTGTGCGGCTGGATTGGGGTGAGTCAGGCTTGCATCTCCTCCGGCAGGGCTGCGCCCTCCAGGTTGGCCCCGTCGAAGATCGCCGTCCCCACCTTCGCGCCGGTCAGGTCGGCGTTCTGGAGCGATGCCCCTACCAGGTTCGCGCCGCGCAGGTCTGCCCCCGACAGGTCGGCCCCTTCCAGGTTGGCCTCGCGGAGCTGGGCCTTAACCAGATTGGCGTCCTTCAGGCTGGCCCCGGCGAGGTTGGCCGCGTAGAGGTTCGCCCGACCGAGGTCTAAACCGCTCAGGTCGGCCCCGGCTAAATCCGCGCGGCGCAGGTCGGTCTCGCGGTCGGCCCGCTTGCCGGGGGGCATATCACGCAGGCTGGCGTAAGACCGCGCCCGCTCGACGGCGAGATCGTCGGCCATCTTTACGCCACCTCCGCCACCGCGCCCGCCACCCAGAGCACCTTCTCCGGGCACCAGCGCACGCACTGCGGATCGCCGCCGCACAGGTCGCAGATGTTGTAGGTCTCGGCGTCCTCGTCGCGGGCGACCGCTTCCTCCGGGCACTCGTCCTGGCAGGCGTCACAGGCGATGCACAGGTCGGCGTCGAACCTGACCACCTCGCCCCAGCCGTTCCCCAGGTCGGCCAGGTACAGCGCCTCGCTTGGGCAGGAGGCGACACAGATCGACCCGCCCGCGATCCCTTCGCACAGGGTGCAGACGTGGGCGCTGATCTTGCCGAACTTACCGGCCCGCTCCAGGCGGATCGCCGACACCGCCGGTTTAAACGCCCCGGCGAAGTGATACGAGCAGACGTCCTCACAAATCCGGCAGTTGATGCAGCCATCCGAGTCAAACGCGATCATGGTGGGTTTCTCCTTGAAAACGGCTTTCAGCTTTCGGCATTCAACCGTCAGGTCGTTTGCTGCGCTAACTTTCAGCACACTGCAAGAAAGCGGATCGGCAGTGCGTGTTTTCGTCTCCTAGCCCTCGGCCAGCCATTGGGTGGCGAGCGGCGGGATTTCGTCGTGGTCCCGCACGACGGCGTCGGCGGTCGCGTCGATGCCGGGCGGGGGTGCCTTGTCGTCAGGGTTGAACCAGACCGCCCGCAGGCCCACCTGTTGGGAGGCGGCCACGTCTTTGCGGAAGTCGTCGCCGACGTAGGCTGTCTTGCCCGTTTCCAGCCCCATCCGCTCCAGGGCGATCTCGAAGATGTCCAGCCCCGGCTTGCGTGTCCGTACGTCCGCCGAGACGACGACCTCCTCAAAATAGTCGAGGATGCCAAAATGTGCCAGCGTCCAGGAGAGGAAGGGCGGATAGGCGGCGTTGGAGATGATCCCCAGGCGCAGGCCCATCTCGCGCAGGCGCTTCAGCGTGTCCTGGATGTGGGGCATCAGCTCGACGGTGGGCAGGCAGCGCCGGTGCAGGGTGGCGACCGTTTCCTCGACCAGCGCCGGGGGAACCTGCGCCCCCAGGCCCAGCTCGCCCACCATGGCGGCCAGGTCGTCGAGGTGGCTGGTCTCCACGTACTGGCCCTCCGCCGCTGCGCGCTGGTTGTGGAAGACGCGCTCGGCCTGGGCCAGCTGCTCCTCGCTCAGCAGGGGGACGTGCCCTTCCGAGGCGAGGTGGGCGAAGGCC
The DNA here is from genome assembly GCA_037388645.1 of Chloroflexota bacterium. Taxonomy (GTDB): domain Bacteria; phylum Chloroflexota; class Anaerolineae; order Aggregatilineales; family UBA3940; genus JARRJX01. The sequence goes on along the minus strand of JARRJX010000313.1, from coordinate 2,181 downwards.
GCGCGGGGCAGGTCACGAACCTCCAGCGCGATCCAGGCCGGGGAGCGCATCAGGGTGCCGTTGAAATCGAACAGGAAGGTCGAGATCACAGGGCTTCCCCCATCGCTTCCAGGCCGAGCGCGGCGAGCCGCTCCGGGGTGGGCACGCCCCGCTCGTCCCAGCCGCGCAGCTGATAATACCGGTCCAGCATCGCGCTGACGTCCAGGGCGACGGCCTGCTCCCCGGCGGAGGCCGCAGGCTCCTCCCGGATGCGGCCCGGCAGCACGTCGTCTTTATAGGTGAAGCCCCAGCGCAGGTTGAACAGGCGCTCCATGTTGTTGATCCGCTCGCCGATCCGGTAGTACTCGGCCTTGTCTACGCTCATCCCGGTGATCAGGTTGATCGCCTCCGCGAACAGTTCGACGTCGGTGCTGAAGTCGATGGTGAACATGCAGGCGACAATCGAGTCGATCACCGCCGAGAAGTCCTGCAAGTCCTTGACCATCTCCGGCTTGCCGTCGTGCTCGAAGCGATCCAGGTTGCCCAGGATGCCGTAATACTCCGCGGCGATGGTGAAAGCCCGGTTGTGGTCCGCGCCCCGGCTGGCGGTGGCGAAGTTCAGCCCCATGCCGGTGAAGGCGCGCGGCTCGAAGGCGGGGAATTCCAGCCCCTTGACGTGCATGGCGTAGTGGTCTGACCCGCCGCCCAGCCTGTTGGCCGCGATCCGGACGCCCTCGGCGAGCAGGTCGCCCAGGCCCTCGCGCCGGGCGATGCGGCCCAGCAGCGGGTCGAGCGTCTCGGCGCTGCCCCAATTCAGGTCGAGGCCGTCGAGGTCGCCGTCGCCGATCAGGCCGTTCTGGTAGGCTTCCATGGCGAAGGCAATCGACACCCCCGCCGAGACGGTGTCCATGCCGAGCCGGTCGCAGGTGTCGTTGGCCTTGAGGGTGGCCTTCAGGTCGCCGATGTCGCAGAGCGGCCCCAGCGACCAGTGGCTCTCGTGCTCGATCCGCTCGCTGACGACCGTCTCGCCGTTGTACTCGAACTGAATCGCGCTCCCGCACGAGATCGGGCACTGGGCGCACGACTCGTAGCGCTGGATGAGCGCCTTGATCGGGTCGCCGCCGTAGGCTTCGGCGTAGTCGAAGCAGCCGCGCTGGAAGTTGCGCGCGGGCAGCGCGCCGATCTTGTTCTTTTTGGGGATGCCGCTGGCGGTGCCGATCTGGCGGAAGCGCAGGGCGATGGGGTCCTGCTGGACGGTGAGCTGCATCTCGCGCATCCGGCTGAGGAACAGGTCTGGCCCGGCGGCCACCTTGACCGCGCCGGTGCCCCGGACGCAGATCGCCTTGAGGTTCTTGTACCCCATGATGGCCCCGGTGCCGCCCCGGCCCACCAGGTGCTGCTCGTGGGCGATGGCGGCGTAGCGCACCAGGTTCTCGCCCGCCGGGCCGATGCACATCGTCTTGACGTCGTGGCCGAGCTGCTTCTCCAGGGCGGTCTGCGTCTCCTGGGTATCCAGCCCCCAGAGGGGGGAGGCGTCGACCAGCCGGACGGCGCTGTCCTTGACGATCAGGGTGACGGGCTTCTCCGCCCGCCCGCTGATGAGGATGCCATCCCACCCGGCGAACTTCAGCTCCGGCGCGAAGTGCCCGCCCATGTAGCCGGTGGTCAGCGTCCCGGTCAGGGGGGAGACGGTGGCTGCCGCGATGCGCGACCCGGTGGGGAAGGGGGTGCCCGCCGCCGGGCCAGTCAGGATGAGCAGGTCGTTGGCCTCGTCAAAAGGGCCTGTCCCGGCGGGCAGGCGCTCGTATAGCATCTCGACCGCCAGCCCGCGCCCGCCGATGAAGCGCTCGGCCTGCGCATCAGAGAGGGGGAGGCTCCCTGTTTTCCCGGTGCTGAGGTCGACCGTCAATATTTTTCCGATGTAGCCTTTGTAGTTCATGACGTAACCCTTTCCGGCGCGTTGTAAGGAGAATAAAAAGGGCGGGACGGCTTTTTGTCACCCCCCGGCGAAACCCGCGACCAGCGCGACCTCGTCGCCACCGGCCAGCGGCTCGTGATAAGCTTCGGTGACCTGCCCGTTGCGGGTCACCATGAACATAGGCTCGAACTCGTGGGCGTCGTTGTAAAAGACCTTCAACAGCCGCGAGTCATACAGCTCTGCCAGGCGGCGCACCACGTCTTCGACCGACGCGCCCTCCGGCA
>JARRJX010000312.1:0-3923 GCA_037388645.1 Chloroflexota bacterium | reverse complement strand
TGATGCAACATGTATGTATGAAGTATAGGGCATTTGGGCGGGGTGTCAAGTGACGTTATGCTTTTTCGATAGGGATGTTCGGGTTTCCAGAGTTGCGCAACGCCGACGGGAAAGCAGCATGGGGCGTTCTACGCCGCCGATCCCGCATGGTTGGACCCGGTCATCGAGTGGATCTTATCGGTGCCGTAGCAGTTCGCTTTTTGCGCCCAGCCTGGACAGGAACTCGACGTCCGTCACCTCGCCCTCGGTTTTCTCGCGGACGGTCGGCCAGCACGTTCGTTAGCCGCACGGCTTCACATGGCAGCGGTCGCTGCTCTGGCTCCGCCTGCGGCGGACAAAGCCGCTCATACGTCGGCGTTGCACAACTCTGGAAACCCGGACATCCCTATCGAAAAAGCATAACGTCACTTGACACCCCGCCCAAATGCCCTATACTTCATACATACATGTTGCATCATACAACAATATTACCCCTGAGAAGGACAAAGTGTGAGCGAGGGTTTCGAGGACTACGTCACGGTAGCAGATGCCGCCAAGCGCCTGAATATTCATCCTGAATCGGTGCGGAGATTGATCCGGAACGGCAAGCTCCCCGCCCGGAAATTTGCCAACACCTGGCTGATCGAACGCGCCACGCTGGAGCAGTTCGCCAGCCATTACGATCCACGCCCTGGCAAGAAAGCCACGCTGCTTTAAGCCTGCCCGGCAGGTCGGTTGCGCGGCGCTCTCCCCTATACTACAATCCCAACAAGACGAGGAGAGATTGGATGGGGCAGTCGGCAATTTCCATCAAAGGCATTCGCGATGGACTGCTTATCACAGTCGACCAGGGCGACTGGGCGGACGCCGAGGCTGCCCTCATCGATCAGATACGCACAAAAGGTGAGTTTTTCCGGGGAGCGCGGGTCGCGCTTGAGGTAGGAGAGCGAGCATTGGATCGCGAGGAAATTCGCAAGCTAAAGACGAGACTGGCCGAGCACGACGTCCAGCTTTGGGCGCTGCTGGGCAGCTCCCCGGAGACGATGCGGTCCGCCCGACGGATGGAGCTGGAGACCGAGCTTCAGAAGGAGCAGGTCGGCAGCGAAGGGGAGGTCAGGGAGCTTCCCCCGATTGCGTCGGACGAAAAAGGGAGCAGCGGCGTGCTGGTCAAGCACACGATCCGCTCTGGCCGGATCGTCCGGCACACCGGGCACGTGGTGGTGATCGGCGACGTCAACCCCGGTGCTCAGATCATCGCCGGTGGCGACATCCTGGTCTGGGGCCGCCTGCGCGGCACCGTGCACGCCGGGGCCACCGGCGACGAGGAGGCGCTGGTGTGCGCGCTCGACATGCGCCCCACCCAACTGCGCATCGCCAACCACGTGGCGATCGCACCCAATGAGAGACAACCCCGCCCGCACCCGGAGGTGGCCTTCATCCGTGAAGGCCAGATCATGGCCGAGGAGTGGGGTTCTTGAAAAACATCTTAACCGGGGCACATGCGCCCGTAGGAGAATGAGCATGAGCGCTCGTGTCGTAACAATTACATCGGGTAAGGGTGGGGTAGGCAAAACGACGGCGACGGCCAACCTGGGCGTTGCGCTGGCCCTGATGGGCAAAAAGGTCGTCTGCATCGACGCCGACATCGGGCTGCGCAACCTGGACGTGGTGATGGGCCTGGAGAACCGGATCGTCTACGACCTGGTGGACGTGGTCGAGGGACGGGCCAAGCTGCGCCAGGCGATGATCCGCGACAAGCGCCTGAAGGAAGACCTTTACCTGATCCCCGCCGCCCAGACGCGGGACAAGACCGCCGTCAGCCCCAGCGACATGGTGCGGCTGTGCGACGAGCTGCGCTCCAACGTGGACTACATCCTGATCGACTCGCCCGCCGGGATCGAGCGGGGGTTCCGCAACGCGATCGCCCCGGCGGACGAGGTGATCATCGTGACCAACCCGGAGGTGTCGTCGGTGCGGGACGCCGACCGCATCATCGGGCTGATCGAGGCGGAGCAGAAAGGCCCCGGCAACCTGGTCGTCAACCGGGTGAAGCCAGAAATGGTCAAGCGGGGTGACATGCTCAGCCCGGACGACATCATCGACATCCTGGCGATCAAGCTGATCGGGCTGGTGCCGGAGGACGAGCGCATCCTGATCTCGACCAACCAGGGGTCGCCCGCCGCGCTGACCCCGGACGAATCGAAGGCAGGGCAGGCGTTCCACAACATCGGGAAGCGCCTGATGGGGCAGACGGTGCCCTTCATGGACCTGGACGAGGAGAAGGGCTTCATGCAGCGGCTGCTGAAGGCGCTGGGCATCAACGCCGAGGCCAGCAGCGACAGCAAAGCCAAGAAAGCCGACGGGGATAAGAGCGATAAGGCTGAAAAGAGCAAAAAACAGAGCGTCCCCGCCAGAGAAGCAGACGCCAAGAGCAAGTCGTAAAGTGTTTCACGAGAAGGTTTTGAAAAAAACTTCGTGAAACCTCAAGTAAAAACCGGGGAAAAGCAGCTCTGGTCATTGAAGTTACTTTCCGGTTTTTACCAGAATACGTCAGTCAAGAAGCAGCAGGAGTAGAGGTATGGGTGGCTTCATGGATCGGTTGTTTGGCGGGCGCAAGGAGCCAAGCAGCTCCATTGCAAAAGAACGGCTGCAGCTCGTGTTGGTGCACGACCGCAGCAACCTGACCCCTCAGCAGGTCGACGCGATGAAAGAGGAGATACTCGAAGTCATCGCGCGCTACGTGGAGTTCGACCGCGACCTCGTGGACATCGACCTGCGGACGACCGAGCGCGAGAACATGCTGTATGCGGAGGTGCCCATCCAGCCGCTTGCCCCGCGCCGCCGCCGCACCTCGTAAGGCCACCGGAGAATCAATAAGGCGGGTAATCCCCCGCCTTTTTTTGCTGCTGTCTGACCCTGCCTCAATCGAGGATCACATCCCCCGCGCCCACCTCAATCGTCACCTCGACCTGGGCGGCGGCTCCCTCAAAATTGGGCGTGCTGAAGCGCCTCTTGCCAGCCGATAACAACCGCTCGTTCTTGACCCGCAGGGTCGAGAGCCAGCCCCGCTTGAGACGCACCCGCGCCTCGACTTCGGGCGGGACGTGCAGGATGACCTGGCCGATCCGGGTTTTCAGGTGGAGGCGGGCGTAGCCGTGGGCCGGGCAGGAGATCGTCAGCGTGCCGAGCGCCGAGCGAATGTCCACCTTGTCCAGCCGCAGGTCGCCCAGGTCGAAGGTCAGGTCGCCCAGCCAGGAGCGGGCCTCGACGTCCCACAGGACGTTGCCCGCCAGGTTGGCCTCCCAGGAGGCGACGTTGGGGCGCAGCGGCGAGCCGCGCAGGCGCAGGTGGGCGACGTTGTCGACGACGTTGAAGCGGGGCTTGCCGAACGGGCCGAAGCGGACCATGGCGACGCGGTCGACGCCGCACGAGCCGACCGACAGGTCGGACAGCAGGCTGTTCGATTCCAGCCGCCCGCGCACCACCATCCCGCGTGCGGTGAACGGTCGGATCTCGTAGCCGGTGCGCAGCTCGCCCCCGCCCAGCAGAGCGTTCAGCCCCAGCCCGGCCAGCCCGGCCCCCAGGGCAGCCCCCCCGATCAGGTGGTAGCGCAGGATCAGGAGCAGCGCCCCCCCGATCGCCAGCCCCAGGCCGCCCCACCACAAGAACTGCATCACCCGTTTTTGGAGTCCACTCAAAAGCATGTTTGTCTCGTCAGCACCAACGTAATGGTGAAGGATACACTCAGGGGATAGTGTAAGGCATCCTGCGCGGATTGGCTATTCGCGGATAAGAAGTGTTTGAGGGAAGCAGCGGGGTGAAAGCGCGTCAGTTTCCACCCCGAACTTGAATCGCGTCTGGTTATTGGCCGGGTGGGCCGTAGCTGCCGCTGAAGAGGCTTTCCAGCAGGCCGGGACGGGCCTCGAACCAGGCCCCTTGCAGCA
>JARRJX010000311.1:0-3936 GCA_037388645.1 Chloroflexota bacterium | reverse complement strand
ACCCCCGGACGGTTTCGAGCCTTTTTCCCCTGTCCTGTTCAGGCATGGCATCCTCCTGTCGAAAATGGACGATCCAACTTGCGGTGATAGTACATTGAGGGCGTACAACTATTATATCACGAGAACCTCACCTTTACAACCATGGCGCGGCCAAAAACACATCAAAAAGCCCCGCCTCTGGCGAGGCGGGGCCGCTGCGAGCGTTCCTTCACCTGTCTACGATAGGCAGGCCTGGACCTTGTCCAGCAGACCATCCATGCTCAGGAGAGTGTGGGCATAGAACTGGAGGTGTCCGTTGGCATTGTTCGCGCGGCTCTTGCGCTGCAAGTCCCGGATGTGATCGTCGCCGGAAAAGCTGATGAACAATACCGGCACGCCGGACCCGTGCGTCATCGCATCGATCTCTTCGGATAACCGGTACACGTCCGAAACAGGGCTGGACAGATCCACGATAGCCAGGTTCGGCGGCCTGACGTGGATAGCGTACTCGGTCTCGGCCCGGCTCGACGACTGATCCACCTGGTAACCGGCCAGTTGTAATAGATCGGAAACGCCCTCCAACAGCGGCGAGCTTCCACCGATCACCAGAATTCGCTCCTCGTTTTTGTTCATCGTCCCCGTCTCTTGTTTGCCTGCACCCGGTGCGCTGCATCCCCTGTGCTGCATTCCGATGCACCTGCATTCCGATGCACCGCATTCCGATGCACCTGCATTCTGATGCACCTGCATTCCGATGCACCGCATTCCGATGCACCGCATCCCTGCCATACCGATCGTACGGCCAGGCCCTTTGGACCTGCACCCTCATGATAGCACAGGACGGAAAAAGAAGACATCCCCCCAAGGGAGGATGTCAGGATGTAGATTTACCGTACCTATGGCTTACGGCATAACCGGGACCTGTTACGAGCGTGCCGTCTCCTTTCCCGAAGTCAGGCCCATCCGCACGGCAAACAAGCGCAGCTCGGCCTTGCTGCTCAGGTCCAGCTTGTTGTAAATGTTGCGCAAGTGGGTCTTGATCGTCTTTTCACTCAGGTACAGCTCGCCGGCAATCTCTGCGTTCTTTAACCCCTGGCTGGCCAGGCCAAACACCTCCTTCTCGCGGGCAGTCAGCACACTCAACGCTTCCTCGCGGCGATCGGTCTTTTCCTGCAGACGGCTCAACTGCTGGACGACCTTGGCCGCCACCGACGGAGCCAACAACACCTCGCCCCGGTTGATGGCCCGGATATTTTCGGCCAGGCGCCCGCCCCCCACCGTCTTGAGCACGTACCCCGAGGCACCGTTGACCAGGGCCGACGTCACCTCCTCGTCCGCCTCGTAGGCCGAAAGGATCAGCACCTTGGTGTCCGGGCTGATCTCCAGCAGGTCGGCGCAAAAATCGGCCCCGCTGCCATCTGGAAGGTGAAGGTCCAGCAGAACCACGTCCGGGGGATCCTCGGCCACCAACATCAACGCCTCGTCGCCGCGGCTCGCCTCGCCGATCACCTCGAAATCGTCCTCCAGATCCAACAGCGTCCGCAGCCCCTCGCGGAAAATGGCGTGATCGTCCACAATCAGCAGTCTAAGCATTGCTTTCCAACCTCCTTGTGCGGTTCAGGCCCGCCCCATGCCTTCCGGCAGGTCATCCTCATCGGTCAGCGGAAACTGGAGTCCGAAGGTGCTGCCCTCGCCGAGCGTGCTCTTGAGTGTCACCTTGCCTCCATGTTGGGCCATCAACTCCTGCACGATGGCCAGGCCCAGCCCGGTTCCGGTCGAACCCGGCGTATTGTTGCTGCCCCGGAAAAAGCGGTCGAAAATCTTTTCCAACTCGTCCGGCGCAATGCCGATGCCCGAATCGCCCACGACGACCTCGAACATGCGTTGCGAGTTGGTGCTGAATTCGCGCGCGCCCACCCACACCTGCCCGTCTCGCGGCGTATACTTGAGCGCATTGTCCATCAGGTTGGTCAGCATCTGGATGACGTGATTCTTGTCGGCCCACAGCGGGGGCAGCCGGCCCACCACGCGGTTGCGCAGTTCGATGCCGCGTTTTTTCGCCGACTCCTGATAGACCTCCAACACCTGGGCAATGATCTCTTCCACGGCCAGCCACTCGGGATTCACCTGCAGCGCCTGCCGGTCCATGCGGGTCAGGTCGAGGATGTTCTCCACCATCGTCTCCAGGCGGTGGGTCTCCTGCTCGATGGTCTGCAAGTAGTAGGCCTGTTTTTCGGGCCGGCCCTTGCGAGCCAGCGTCGCGTAAAGCTTGATCACCGCCAGCGGTGTCCGCAGCTCGTGCGACACGTTGGACACGAACCGCGACTTGAGCTGGTCCAGTTCCTGGAGCTGATCGTGTTTTTCCCGCAGTTCGCGGAGGTGCTCCACCCGCTCCTGTTCCAGGATCTTGAGCGAGGTAATATCCTCCATCAGCGCCACCACGCCGCCGCCCACCTCGTTCAGCATCGGCGAAGCCGCCAGCGAAATACGTACCTGCCGCTCCTCGCCCGGCCCCGGCAGCACCCCCACGTCTACCTGGCGCCGCTGCCCCGAAATGGCAACCTCTCGCAGCGCCTGGGTCAGCCGCTGGCCATCGTCCTCCACCACGAAATCGGTGACGGTGCTCCCCACCAGGCTCCGCTCCGACCGCGAGAGCAGCCCGGTGAGGGCCGGATTGCAGGCCCGGATCTCGCCCGCCATGGTCAGCACGCCGATGCCCAGCGGCGCTGCCTGCATTACCACCTCGTAATCGGTCTGCTCCAGCTCGGATCGGGCCCGCTGGCACTGCTCCACCGCCAGCGACGCCTGGCTGGCCAGGTGAGTCATCAGCCGGATCGCATCCTGGCCGAACCCCCGCCCGCGGCGCGGCTCGGCCACGCCCAACATGCCCACCGGCTCGTGGCCCACCCGTAGCGGCAAGATCAGCGACCGCTCGACGCCCACCGCTGCCATCGTCTCCCGGTCCGAGGGACTGCCACCCGGCCAGTCGCGGGACCGGAATTGCGGCAGGCGCCAGCCACCCAGCGTCCCATCGCCGCGCAGCACCGTACTGCGCAGCAGATCCCGCCGTCCCCCCGACGCAGCCACACAGCGCAGCCAGCGGTTGCCCTCACCGGTCAAGAACACAAAAGCGTCGCGCGCTCCGGTAAACTCTAGCGCCTCGCCGACCAGCGGTTGCAACTCGCCGCCGACGTCCACCACGTGGGGCACCCTGCTCAGGCGGGGCTCGATGACCTTGTCCAGGTGCTGGCGCGTATCGTGCAAGAGCTGTGCCTGATGCAGCACCGGAGCTCCGAGCCGGCCCACCTCGGACGCCAGCGACACCTGGCCCTCACTCCACTCCCGCGTCTCCTCGTCCGTCCACTCCACCACTCCCAGCGGCCGCTCGTCGCACAACAGCGGCGCGCCCAGCCACGCCCGGGCCCGCTCCTCGCCGGGGACCCGCTGCCAGCGCGGCTCCTGGGCCGTATCCGCCACGGCAAAAGGCCGATAACTGTCCAGCACCGCCTGAGCTGCACCTATCTGGCTGGCGGGCAGCGTCAACCCCTGCAGCGGCGCCGTAGATCCGCTGCTGGCCAACACCTCCAGATCGTCGCCCTGCAGCCACAGCACCGCCACCCCATCGCTGGCGATTAGATCGCCGGCCTGGTCCACAAAGGTACGGAGCGCACTCCGGAAATCGGGCGCCAGGCTCGTAACGTGCACCATATCCAACAAGAGCCTGTGGAAATCTTTTGGCTGTTTCCGATCCTTACTCACTTCACGCTCCGCCATCGTTTTCTAACCGGACTGTTGATCGATTATACCACAAAACCGCAGGAAAACACAAACAACAGCCGACATCCCCCCACCCCGCGCATTATTCCTGTAGGGGCGAGGCATCACACGCAACTCATTCCCCACCCAAAACACTTTAGCCCGCCGCAGCCCCATTCGCCGACCCAGAACCTCACTGGG
>JARRJX010000310.1:0-3961 GCA_037388645.1 Chloroflexota bacterium | reverse complement strand
CAGCCTGCACCAGGGCGATTCGGCGGCGGTGCTGACTTTCGCCCTGCCTTCCGGGTCATCCTCTGAGGTTGATCGGCTGCGCGAAGGGGTAGATCGGGTGATCGGGGATCGCATTGCCGCGGAAGGGGATCGCCAGCCAAACATCGCCGACATGGCCCCAGTGCTGCGCGCGTTGTGGCTGGGCGATGACTGGGCGGATTGACTAGTGCAAAAGCTGCTGCATCCAGCCCAGCGAGAGCGCCCCGGCGTGGGCCACCACCAGTGCCTGGATCGTCTTGCCCAGTAAGGCCGCCAGCAGGAAATGCCACCAGCGGATTCGCATCACCCCGGCTACCATCCCGGCCACGTCAAACAACGGGTTCGGGATCGCGGCCAGCACTGCGATCACGACGATGCCATAGCGTTCCATCCAGCGCTCGATCGTCTGGTACACCTTCAGGTTGTCGGCTACCGCGCTTCCGCCATACCCCATCAGGTAGCCGGTCAGCTCGCCCAGCGCCGCGCCCGGCCCGGCGGCCAGCCCCAGCAGCAGCGGGTTGAGCGACGCCCCCAGCGCGAACACGACCGCCAGCCCAGGCACGGGCAGGATCACCGTCGCGTTGCCGATCAGCATGGTGAGGAATGCCCCCAGGTAGGCCAGGTGGCCCAGGCCGCGCAGCCTCTCCTGGAAGACGACGATCAGGACGGTGATCGCCACCGCGCCCAGGATCGCCAGCGCGTGCCGGGTCGTGAACGGCTGGTTCCCGGTCTCACCCCGCGCTGGTGGGGTGGACGGGTCAGGAGTTGAGCGGTTCACTGCTTCCCAACAGGGCATGCAGGCGGGCGATCACCATGTCCATCGCTACCTCGTTAAGCCCGCCCTCCGGGATGATCACGTGCGCGTAGCGCTTGCTCGGCTCGACGAAGCGCAGGAACATCGGGCGGACAGTCAGCATCCACTGGTCGAGCACCGACTCGAGCGTGCGCCCCCGCTCGCTGATGTCGCGGCGCAGGCGGCGGATCAGCCGCACGTCGTCGGGCGTGTCCACGAAGATGCGCACGTCGAACAGCTCGCGCAGCCGCTCCTCGGCGAAGATCAGGATGCCCTCGACCAGGATAATGCGCTGCGGGTGGACGATCAGCTCGTCCTGCGTACGGGTGTGCCGGGCGAAGTCGTAGACTGGCATGTGGACCGGCTCGCCGCGCTGGAGCTGCTTGATGTGCTCGATGAACAGGTCGGTGTCCAGCGAATCGGGGTGGTCGAAGTTGATCAGCTGGCGTTGTTCGTGGGGGAGGTCGCTCAGGTCGTGGTAATAGGCATCGTGAGGGACGTACGCGATGTTGTCCGCGCCGACCCGGTCAAGGATCACCTTCGCCACTGTCGATTTGCCCGCCCCGCTGCCACCGGCCACGCCGAGGGTAATCGGGTTGGTCGGGCGTTCTCCATCCAGCATGAAGATAGCCTCCTCCAGGCACGCACCAGCAAAAAAGCCCCGGTCGCTCCCGAGGCTAGAGCCACCCATGGGAATTGAACCCATAACCTGACGCTTACGAAGCGCCTGCTCTGCCGATTGAGCTAGGGTGGCATGCAGCGCCGGATTATACCAACCGGGAGGGCGGGAGGCAACCGGGATCGAGTGGTCAGGCCAGGGCAAAACGCAGCGCGAATTGCCTGTGCCTGGGATCGGCTGTCCCGATTGGGGGCGGTGGCTACCATCCCGAACAGAATATGATAAATGTCATCTATATTGTTTACTTTTCGCGCTATTTCGCGGGCGGCATTGACCGTATCATATGAGATATAAAGTATCAAGTAAGGTGAGTTTATTAACAGGAGCGCATCATCATGCAGAACGTCACGGCTTTCAAGCACAGGGTTATTCAGGATCCTCCGCTGGCTCACAAGCTGTTCAACAGCACCTTTGGGGCGCTGTTGTGGCTGCCGCTGCGCATCTGGGTCGGCTACCAGTGGATCGAGGCTGGTCTGCACAAGGTCACCAACCCGGCCTGGGTCAGCACTGGCGAAGCCCTCAAAGGCTTCTGGATGAATGCGATCGTCATCCCTGACGCGGGACGCCCGGCGATTGCCTTCAACTGGTACCGAGGCTTTATTCAATTCCTGCTGAATACGGGGAGCTACACCTGGTTCGCCAAGGTGGTTGCCTTTGGCGAGCTGGCGGTCGGCATTGCCCTCGTCCTGGGCGCGTTCACCGGCATCGCCGCCTTCTTCGGTGCCTTCATGAACTGGAATTACATGATGGCCGGGTCGGCCAGCACCAACCCCCTGCTCTTCGCCGCCGCCATCGGCCTGATCCTGGCCTGGAAGGTTGCGGGATTCATCGGCCTGGACTTCTTCCTCCTGGACCTGGTTGGCGTGCCCTGGAAAACTGAGGAAGAGTACCTCAAATTAGTCTCCGTGGAGCCGCAGCAAAGCCCGGCCAGGTAGTTGACACATCCGCAAGTCCACACACCACGTTAGAAGAGCGACAGCTCCGGCAGCGCTGCCGCTCTTTGCGTTCCTGTCCCAGGCGGTCGGGTGGCAGCTTGCGCGCCGTTGAAAGGGCGCACCCTGCGGGGTACAATGGCGCGCACTTCAGCCGTCGAAGCGTTTCACGAAACCTCAAGTGGAATCCGCCCGAAAAGGCACTGGCTGTCTGGTGCCTCTTCCCCGGGTTTTACCCAAAGGCCGTCTATCTGATGCGTAACTCTCCATCCGCCCGGACGACACTCCTGGTCACCGCGCTCGCCCTGCTTGTCACGCTGGCCCTGGCGCTCGACCTGACCCCCCTGCTGCGCGGCGGGGCTGGTTGGCGCTGGCCCTATGAAGTCCCCGCCCAGCCCCTCCGGTTGCTGCCCGGCCTGCTCGCGCTTGTCCTCTACCTGGCGCTGGGCGAGTGGTGGCTGGCGCGGGGTGGGCCGGAGCGTTTCAAGGGAGCGGTGCTGGCCGGGTTCCTGGGCTTCTGCCTGCTGGGCGGCCTGATCGTACAGCTCGCCTTCCTGCGCTTTTATGGCAATCCCTTCGAGCACCTCTTCCTGCGCACCGTCTCGATGCTCAGCGGCGGCTTCTTTGAGGTGGGCGTGACGATCCAGGACGTCCCGGCTTTCCTCCACAACTACACCCGCCTGATGCCGACCTGGCCCGCTCATCCCAAGGCCCACCCGCCCGGCACGGTGCTCTCCTTCTGGGGGGTCTCGAAGCTGTTCGCGCGCTTTCCGGGTGTGGCGAACGCGGTGGCCGGGCCGTTTCGGCGTTGGCAGTGCCACCACCGGGTGCTGATGGCCCTCTCCGACCCGGCCCTGAGCGCCGCGACGCTCGGCATGATCCTGCCCCTGCTGGGCGGGCTGGCGATCCTGCCCGCCTACGACCTGGCGCGCCGCCTCTACAATCGCCAGGTCGCGCTGCGGGCAGCGCTCTGGCTCCCGCTGATTCCGGCCTTCGTGATGTTCACCCCGCAGTGGAACCAGTTCGACATGCTGCCGATGATGCTCGGCCTGTGGCTGCTGCACCGTGGGCTGGCCGAGGGGAAGCCGCTGCTGCTGGGGCTGGACGGGTTGCTGATGTCGCTCGCCAGCTACTTGAGCTTCACCAACGTCAACCTGGTTGGCCTGCTGGGCCTGTACGGCCTGTTCTACGTCCTGCTGGTAGGCCGCCACACCTGGACGCGGGCCGATTGGCGGCGCACCTGGCTGGGGGTGGCGCTGTTTGTCGTGGCGCTGCCGGTCGCCTGGCTGGTGCATTACGCGGCCACCTGCGTGTCCGTCTTCGAGATTCTCTCCACCGCCCTGACTATCCACTACGGCCTCAACGAGCCATATCTGCCCTGGCTGGCCTTCTTCCCCATCGACCTGATCTTATTCAGCGGGGTGATACTGGCCTTCCTGGCGATTGTCGGAGTCGCCCAGGCCGATCGGGCGCTTCTCGGCGAGCCGCGCCAACCGCACCCGGAGGCCGTGCTGCCGCTCGCGCTGGCAGTCGGCGTCC
>JARRJX010000309.1:0-6358 GCA_037388645.1 Chloroflexota bacterium | reverse complement strand
ATCTCACCGCACTCGATCTCACCCAGCGCGGCCAGAAGCGCCTCCGCCGGGTCGCCCCCGGCGGCGATCACGGGCAGCGCGCGCAGTTGAACCGTGTTGCGCCCGAACGGCTCGACGACGAACCCGGCGGCGTGTAAGACGCCCAGAGACTCCTCCAGCAGCGCCATCTGCTCGGGCAGCAGCTCCACCGCCAGCGGCTCCAACAATTCCTGCGAGTGGATGGCCTGCTCGGCCCGCTCCGCCATGAACTGCTCGTAGAGCACCCGCTCATGCGCGGCGTGCTGGTCGATCAGGTAAAGGCCCTGCGGCCCCTCGGCCACGATATAGGTCGCCCCCACCTGCCCGACCACGCGCAGCATCGGCAGCGACCGCCGGGGCTGGGGCGCAGGCGCACCCACATCCGCGCCGGGCGGAGGCTGCTGCTGGCGAACCTGTCCGGGGCGGTCGAGCGACAGGTCGAGGGCAGCCTGTCCCAGCCGCTCCTGGGTGACCTGCGAGAGGCGGTCACGCCGGGCGGCCCAATCGGGCTGGCCCCAGAACACCCCCTCGCTGACGCCCCGCGCCGGGGCCTGGTCGACGAGCGTGCGGCGCACCGCCCGCTGGACGGCGCTGAACACCGCATCCGGGCGGCGGAAGCGCACCTCCGCCTTGGTAGGGTGGACGTTGACGTCCACCTCCTCGGGCGGCAGGTCGACCATCACCACCGCCAGCGGGAAGCGCCCCTGCATGAGCAGGGTGTGATACGCCCGCACGACGGCGTAAGTCAGGCTCGCATCCTGTATCCAGCGCCCGTTGACGAACAGCGCGATCTGGCTCCGGTTGTTCCGGCTTAGCTCAGGCAGCGATACCAGCCCCCACACCTCGATTGCCGGGAGGTCGTCACGCGGGGGGCTGGACGACTCGATCGGGATCATCTGGGCCGCGGTATCGACGCCGTAGACCTCACTCAGCACATCCTGAAGGCTCCCGCTCCCCGCCGTGGAGAGCGCCTCGCGCCCCGCCTGGACGAGCGAAAAGCGCACGCCCGGATAGGCCATCGCGTAGCGGCTGACCAGCGCGGCAACCTGTTTGCGCTCGGTGGCATCTTTCTTGAGGAACTTCAGGCGGGCGGGGACGTTGAAAAACAGGTTCTCGATGGTGACCAGCGTGCCCTGCGGCGCGCCGACCACCTCCCGGCTGACGATCTCGCCGCCTTCCAGCCGCAGGCGCGTCCCGCCCCGTTCGTCCGCCGCCCTGGTGACCAGCGTCAGGCGGCTGACCGCCGCGATCGAGGCCAGCGCCTCGCCGCGAAAGCCCAGCGTGCGGATGCCGTCCAGGTCTTCGACGCGGGTCAGCTTGCTGGTTGCGTAGCGGTGGAAGGCAAGCTCCGCCTCGTCGGCCCGGATGCCGCTCCCGTTGTCGCCTACCTCGATCAGCCGCTTGCCGCCCCCCGCAACCTCGACCGCGATGGCACTCGCGCCCGCATCCAGGGCGTTCTCGATCAACTCTTTGACCACCGACGCCGGGCGCTCGACCACCTCCCCGGCGGCGATGCGCGCGGCCACGTCCGGCGGCAGGATTCGAATCGTCATTTTAGTTTTAGCTCCATGCTGAGATTATACCGCCGACAGGGGCGACGTGAGTGGCCTGGCGGCCTAACTGCCGCGGCCTATTTGCCGACGGAGTCCAGCTCCAGGGTGATCTCGCTGAGGTTGGCGACCGGCATCGTCAGGCAGAAGGTGCTGCCCGCGCCGAACTCGCTCTTGACCGTGACCGTCCAGTCGTGCACCTGGGCGATCGCCCTGACCAGCGCCAGCCCCAGGCCGGTGCCGCGTGGCCGCACCGTGTCGCTGCTGCGCTGTGGCACCCGGTAGAACGGCTCGAACAGCCGCTTCTGGTGCTCCGGCTTGATGCCCACCCCGTCGTCCGCAACGGCCAGGGTGATCTGCTCGTCACCTTCGCGGTACGCCTGGATGTGGACGTGCCCGCCGGGCGGGGTGTATTTGATCGCGTTGTTGACTAGGTTTGAGACCGCCTGGCGGAGCAGCATCACGTCGGCCACGACCAGAGGCAGCCCGTTGCTGGGCTTGACCGCCAGCTCGATCTGGTTCTCATTGGCGAACTCGGTCTGCTCGGCCCGGATCGCGTGCATGATGTCGCTCAGGTCGACCGGCACCAGTTCCAACTCCGCCTCATCGCCGAACTGCAAGCGGCTGAGGTAGAGCAGCCGCTCGGTCATGTCGGTGATGTAGCGGATGCCGTTCTCGATCTTGCCGATCGCCTCGCTCTGGCGCTCGTTCAGCTCGCCGGTCATGGGGAGCATCGAGAGGTAGCCGCGCATGTAGGTCAGCGGCGAGCGCAGGTCGTGGGAGACCATGCGCAGGAACACCGTCTTGATCTCGCTCTGGCGCTCGTTCAGCTCGCCGGTCATGGGGAGCATCGAGAGGTAGCCGCGCATGTAGGTCAGCGGCGAGCGCAGGTCGTGCGAGACCATGCGCAGGAACACCGTCTTGATCTCGTCCAGCTCTTTGAGGTGGGTCACGTCGCGCAGCACGGCCACCCGCCCGGCGATCGCCCCATCCTGGCTGACGATCGTAGAGGTGTTCGCCAGGTAGATGCCCTTCCGGTCGAGCAGCTCCAGGTCGGCCACCGGCTGCTGGGGGTTGCTCAGCAGCGCGGCCAGCTTCTGGTCGAACAGCACCTCGCTGGCCTTCCGCCCGCGCACTTTGTCCCCCCTTATAGCGAAGTATTCCTCCGCCGACGGGTTGATCAGGGTGATGCGTCCCTGCTGGTCGGTCACGATCATCGGGTCGGCGGTGCTGACCAGCACCGCTTCCAGCTCGCGCTGCTTCTCCTCGACCTCGGCGAACAGCGAGGCGTTGCTAACCGCGATCGCGGTCTGCCCGGCCAGCGTGGAGAGGAAGTCCATCTCCGGCTGGTCGAACTGGTGCTCCTCTTCGAAGGCCAGCCACAACACGCCGTAATAAACCCGGTCGCGGCGCAGCGGCAGCGCAACCAATGCCTTGATCGTGTCGGGCAGCATGTCTTTGTCGATCGCGTCGCTGGCGCGCCACATCTGGCTGATCACGATCGTGCCCTGCTTCTCCACCAGGTCTAATAAGGGCGCGTCCAGCCCGGCGATCGAGGCGGCGGCGTCACCGGCGGCGTAGGTCTGGCGCTGCTCGCCGCGCGTCTGGCGCAGCACCAGGCGCACCCCGGCGGCACCGGTCACGTCCAGCGCGCTGCTCAGGATCGGCGGCACGGCGCGGAATAATTCCAGGTTGGACGACACGCTCCGGCTGACCCGCAGCAGGCGCTCCAGCTCGTCCAGGCGCTCGATCAGGCGCAGCCGCATCTCCTCGAAGGCCGTCCCCAGGCGGCCCAGCTCGTCCTCTCGCTTGATCGTGACCGGCTGGTCGAGCCGCCCTTTGGCGATCAACTCTGCCGCGCCCAGCAGGTCGCCCAGCGGGTCGGTGACGCTCTGCAAACCGTTCACCGCCACCAGCACCGAGATGACCGCCAGCGTGACCAGCAAAAAGAGCAGCGGCAGCGCGATCTGCGCGGCGAGGCTCAGTGCCGTCTCGTTGGGCACCAGGATCACCACCGACCAGTTAGACTGTCCCTCGACCGGCAGCACGTAGACCAACTGGTGGGTGTCGTCCGGCTTGAGCTGGCGGAACGCCTGTCCGCCTCCCACGGTGCGCCGCACGCTGCGCGCCGCACCCAGGTCGAAGGTCTCCTGCTGGCGCTCCGGCCTGGCCGGGTAGAGCAGGATGCGGTTCTGGCTGTCGATCAGCAGCCCTTCCCCTGAGCCGCCGATCCCCGATCGCAGCAGGTCGTCCAGGGAGGTCAGCACCGGGTTCGTGTCGAGCGTCGTGCGGCCCAGGAGCGCCGCCCCCTCGCCCTCCAGCGGGGCGATGAAGCTCATCAGCGCCGCCTGCCCCAGCGCGTCCGGCTGATAGACCATCACCTCCGCCGGGACGCCGTCCTCCACGGCAAAGCCAACCCGGTTGATCTCCTCCGGGGTGAGCGGCACCGTCTCCGGGCCGAACTCAGGGAACGCGCTCAGCGCCGTCTGGCCGCCTTCGAAGTAGACTAATTGTTCAAAAAATGGGACGGCCCGCAGCCCTTCGGCCAGCAAGTCCTGGCGCTCCTGGTCGTCGGCCTCCACCAGCGCGGAGTCCTGAGTCAGGTTGCGGATCACGCTTCGCCCGACCTGGACGAAATAGGGGATGCCGCTGGCCGCGTTGGCCGCATCGCGGGACATCTGGTTGATGACCAGCCCGGTCGCCACCTGGTAGGAGGTCACGGCCACGACCGCCACCAGCAGGACGATCGCCAGCGACACGGCGGGGATCAGCGTATACAGCGTACGCCGGCCCAGGCGCTGCACCCAGGGAGCGGTTCGCAGGTCAGCGTCGGCGATGGCCCGCCACTCCGGGCGCACCAGCAAGGCCGCCTGCACGAGCAACCCGGCAATGAGCGCCGCGCCCAGGTTGACCACCAGCGCGGGGAATACTGCGCTGACCGCCCGATCCAGCCCGCTCAGCGCCGAGCCGTAGCTGGTGGCCCCAAAAGTGCCCAGCACGGACAGCGGCCAGGCCACCACCAGCGCACCGAGCAGCATCGCCACCAAAGGCTGGCGCAGCCAGCTTCCCACCGTCCCCCGGTAACGCTGGCCGAGCATGACGCTGACCAGGCCGCCCAACAGCGCGACCTCAAAAGGCTGGGTGGGCCGACCGGTGATGAATAACGCCCAGCTCAGCCCGGTGACCCAGCCGACCAGCACCGCCGGGACTGGCCCCAGCCAGATGGCGGCGATCAGCAGTGGCAGAAAGGCGAGCAGCGGCAGCGTCGCCTGGTAAAGATCGAGGGGGAAACTAAGCAGCAGCGTACCACCCAACACCGCACCGGCGGCGGCCAGCCCAACCAGGCCTAGCCAGCCCATTCCTGACATGGTGGGGGAGCCTGCTCTGTGGCGCATCCGGGTAACTTGAAACAGGAGCAGCGCAGTCAGGATGACTGCCAACCCCATAATCAGATAACCCGGCAGCGATAATCCAATGTTGAGCGTAGGCGGAAAAGCGATTGCAAGCCAATCAAATGACATGACTACAGGAATCCGGTCGCGGATAAAGTTGGCTGCTCGTTAGTGGGGTGTAGTATAGCACTGTGCAGGTCAGGTAGCAATGTAAAATGAACGTCAAAACCGGGTTATAAAAATCTAACATCCAGCCGCCGCCCGCGACTTGTCCGAAGTGCCTAAATGTTGACAATAGTAGAGGAGCTTCGCCGTGATAGGTTCGTCCTACATGGGGCGTGCGTTTTGCGGTCATGAGATAATGACGATTAACAGACACCGGATTCCGACGCAGCGCGGAAAAGGAGCAGGCAGCCATCATGAACGCAAAAGGGGTCGATGTCAGCTACTGGCAGGGCCAGCACGTCAATTGGGAGCGCGTGGCGGGGGAGGACGTTTCGTTCGCCTTCCTCCGCGCCTCGATTGGCCGCCGCCCGGATAACACCTATCCGGCCAACTATCAGGGGGCGGGAGCGGCTGGGCTGCTGCGCGGGGCCTATCACTTCCTGTACGCCTACGGCGTCGAGGAGCAGGCCCGCCTCTTTGCCGAGACGATAGGCAACGTCGAGCTGCCCCCGGCGATCGACGTCGAGGACAAGTACCTGGAGGCGCACCACGTCCGCACCTTCCTGGAGGAGTTCGCCCGGTTCTCCGACCGGAAGCCGATCATCTACACCAGCCCCTCCAAGTGGGAGGAGCTGATCGGCCCGCACACGCCCTGGGCAGGCGAGTATGATCTGTGGGTGGCTCATTATACGAACAAGCCAGAGCCGCGCCTGCCCGCCGCGTGGGATCGCTGGACGTTCTGGCAGCATACCGACAAGGGGCGGGTGGCAGGCTACGAGGACGACATCGACCTTAACTGGTTTAACGGCGACAGGGAAGCGTTATACGACTATGCCGGGATTGCCCTCGAAGAGCCGGAGCCAGAAGCCTCACCAGAGCCGGAGGAGCCTGAAAGCCCCACAGCCCCGGTCGAAGTGGAGGAGCCGGAGGAAGCCGCGCCAGCGCCCCAGCCTGCCACGCTGGAGGAGCGGGTCGAGGCGTTAGAGACACAAGTCGACCGGCTGTGGCAGGCGGCCAAAGATGAGGGGTGGCTGTAATGTGGTTCGCGATAAGTTTCTGAAAAAATCAGAAACTTTCGCGCCCCTGTGGAAGTAATTCTTTTTCAAAGAAAGTCTGAACGAATTACTTTAGGTACCTCTGCGAACCGCTATCATTCGGCTCGCTTATCGGGCCGCCCCGCGCCTCCCCAGAGGACTAAAATACCATCCACGAGACGAGGCGTTCCACGCAAGG
>JARRJX010000308.1:0-3977 GCA_037388645.1 Chloroflexota bacterium | reverse complement strand
CCTCAAGTTTTCCTTGAGGGCTGTTTTTGTTGGGCCGCAAAGAGAGAGACAGGAAAAAGAGGGCTAAGATCGGGCAGAAGCAAAGACCGCATTGCGTAAAGCGGTCAAAAGCATTTCCTTTTCACCCCAATCGCCCAGGGTCGGGACACAAAAGGGGAGAAATTCATGCCGCCCCCAGAGAGCAGCCCGGTAGGCACGCCACAAGGTGTTGAGCGACCAGCGCCCGGAGCCGCGCCACCAACGGGTGGGGATGTCAGGTGCCCCTGAAAGACCCCAGGTGCGGTAGCCAGCCAGAAGGAGAAGAGAATAGACCCAGGCACTCCACTGGACAGACAGCACAGCGGCAGTGGGGTTCCAGCATTGTTTGTGGCCCAGGCCGAAGTTGGACTTGAGTTCGCGATGACAGACTTCAATCTCCCAGCGCTGCCAGGCCCAGAAGAGCAAGGTGTCGACCGGTAAGGGTAAGCCCCATTGGCCCTGCCTATTCTGGACAGCATTGACAAGGAAGGGTAAGGGTTTGCGGCGGGTACGCTGGTTGGACTTGCCCCGTACGACAATCAGAAACAGCGGGCGGTGGGCAGCCCCTTTACGGAGAAAAGGCCCGCGCACCCGATATTGCAGATGGCGCGGCCTGCCACGTACCAGCAGCGTCCGTTGTTGCCAGGAGCCACGCTGCTGCCAGACTTCTTGAGGACTTAAGGCGCGTTCGCCATACAACCGTTTGCGACCTCGCCCCTTGTATTCCCCCGCCGGATGGTACAGCACGCGGTTTTTAGCGCTACGGGCCAGTAAGATCACGCCCTCCGGTAGGTGCTTCCAAAGATTGAGTGTGTCATAGCGGCCATCGGCGACCATCAACACCTGCTGCGCCTCGCGCCCGACCTTCACCAATTGTTCCCGTAGCCACTGCAAGAACTGAACGGCGGCTTCCCATTCCTTGCAGGGTTCATGCACGCGGGGTCTCGACTTCTCGGTGAAAGCGGGCAGCCAGCGCAGGGGCAGTGCCCGACTGTAGCCCTTCTCTTCCGGCATCAACCAACTGCCGTTGAACCAGCGCTGGGCGGCATGTATCCCCACCTTGAAGGCTGGCGTCCGGGGATGGCGCAGCCAGCCTGCCCCTTCCATCTTTCGGCTGCTGCGCGGCGTTTGCGTCCCATCCCCTGCCACCACATACTCCTCGTCTTCGGCGACATGCTTCAGCGTTTCCCTGAACAATACTTCACTCGCCCCATCATACGGGAACCGCCCTTCGCTGAACACCCGGTACCAGGCGCTCCAATCCTGCACGATCAGTCCCAGGCTCATCAACAATTGCGTCACCGTATGCCGCGCAAATACGAACAGCTCGGCCAGCACCAATGCCTGCACTCGTTGATACGTTCGCTCCTGCTTGAATAGCTCACGGTGTGTCCGGAGCAATTCGAACAGATTCTTGAGAAGTTCTTCGTTTTGTGGGATAGTTGTCATACAAAAGACCTTTTGTTATTGCTGTGTGGTGAGATACTCAGCTTTTTAACAAAAGGTCTTTCTTTTTTCAAAAAGGGCCAAACTTCAGGGCCGCAGTAGGATTGCGGCCCTTTTTAGACTCTTTGCGCGGGGGTTGGCGAGAGAACGCCCCTATCGAACTTCCGCCGAAACCGCGTCTTCCGCCGCCTGAAGCACCGCGTCTACCTGCCCCAGCGCGCTGGCCTCAGTGATCGGCACGGTGATGTCCGGCACCACGCCCACGCCCTCGATGTACAGGTCGCCCGACGGCGTCTCTGGCCGCCCGGTGGGCATCTGGAGCGTGATGTCGCCCGGCAGCTCGTACTGGCCGCGCCCCACCTCGCCATACATCCCCGCGCTGGGCATGTTGCCGACCACCGTCGCCCGCCCGCCGTAGGAGACGGCGGCGGCGAAGCCCTCGCACGCGCTGGCGCAGTCCGGCCCGACCAGCACCGCGACCGGCCCGTTGAAATAATACGGCCCCGGCTCGATGCGGGAGGGCACGCCCAGCGGCTCGAAGCTGCCGGTCTCCTCGCTGTAATAATATCCCGTGTCGAGGTCGATCTCATGGTCGAACAGGTACCCGGCGAAATCAAGCGCCAGCGCGCCGTTGCCTCCCCCGTTCACCCGCACGTCGATGATCAGGCCGGGCACGTCGTTGTCGAGCATCGTCGTGATATACCGCTCCCACAGCCGGGCCATCAGGTTGTGGTCTTCGGAGAAGGTCGTGATCCGGATGTAGCCCAGCCCAGAGTCGTCCAGCACCTCGCCCTCCACCGGCAGCGTGAACTCGTCCATCGACAGCGAGGGGATCGCCTCGATCAGCGAGTCGATCTCCACCTCGGCGCTCAGCGTCGTATCCTGCGGGCTGGAGTCGCCGGGGTTCCGGTAAGTGACCTCGATCCGGGTGCCCGGCGGGTAGCGCGTCACGCCGATCAACTGCTCGTCGCGGTCGTAGTGGGCCGTCGAGCCGGGTCCGAAGAGCGTGCTCGCCTGGCTGATCGCCTGGTCGATAGGCTTTCCATCCCAGGTGATGAACTCCGTCCCCGGCACGAACCCGGCATTTGCCCCGCTGGTGCCGGGCAGGACGTCGCTGGCGATCACCCGGCCATCGCTCAGCTCGGCCAGCACCAGGCCGAAGCTGCCGCCGTAGTCCTGGCGGAACACGTTTGCGTTGAACGACATGCCGACGTGCCCGTCCGGGATGTCGTCGACGAACACCCGCATCGCCCGGTAGAAATCGTCGTCATTGCGGGCAGCGGCCACCAGCGGCGCGACCTGGTTGTAGATCGCGTTCCAGTCCAGGCCCTTGTCCTGGGTGAAGGGGTATTCGACCGACGCCTTGTTAAAGAAGGTGTCGAACGCGTCGACGTAGCTCATCGATGAGTAATCGTTGACCGCCCCTTCGCCTTCGATCAGGTCGATGACCGGCTCGGCCTGCTTGCTGAACTGGAACGGCTCGCTGTTGAGGTCGACCAGGTTATACCCGGCGGGGATCGGTGCGGTCGGGTCGTCCTCGGTGAACAGCATGTCGTCCGCCCCAAAGCCGGTGGGGAACGCCTGCTGATCGTCCGGTGCCCACACGACCAGCGTGCCGCCATCGATCTCATAGTCGCGCTCGGGGTCGGTCGTGGTCGAGGCGTAGGCCGTCGACCAGCCCCGGCCATCGCGCGGCTCCAGGAATGGCCCGCCCCAGGTGTTCGACCAGTACGCGATGGCGAACACCTGCACGCCGGTGTCCGTCTTGCCGTTGTTGTCCACGTCGACCAGCGTCGCTGCCGGGACGGCGGGTAGCTCCAGGCTGTAGGTCAGCGTGTCCTCATCCACCAGCTCGACCGGCCCGATCGACTGGCTCGCCAACGACCAGGTGAATTCCATGTTCCGCCCGTTGACGAACCCTGCCTCGTCTTCCAGCAGCACGAACGGCTCGGCGTTGCCCTCCAGGAAGAACGGGCTGGTGAAGGGGATCTCGCCTGTGATGAACACCGGCTCGTTCGGGTGCTCCGCCCCCGGTACGACCGGCGCGGCGGGCAGCGGCGTGGTAGTCACCTCCGGCTCCAGCGTGATCGATTCCGCGGTCTGGTTTGAGTCCTGGAAGAGGGTGGGAACGCTCAGGCAGGCCAGGGCAGCCAGCGCCAGCGCACCCAACGATCCGATCCACATGATGCGTCGATTGCCCATCGAAGTCGCTTCCTTTGTATGGAAAGTGAGTGATTCAGTCGATGCGGAGAGTATAGCCAAACGGCTGGTGCTTCGCACTTGGTGGGCACGCCGCAAAAAGCTGGTTATTGATCGTTGAGCTGTCGGGAAGCCGGAGGGGCGAGATGCTAAACGAAGGGGTTGGATCGGAATCTGCGCCAGATGCGCCCCACCCTCTGCCTTGCGTTCCCGACCCTCAGCGCCGCATGGTGGCGATCAGCGTGGTCGACAGCGTACAAATAATCGTCTATATAGGTGAGTGCCAGATCCAGACGATTAAAGAATTCTTCGCT
>JARRJX010000307.1:0-6203 GCA_037388645.1 Chloroflexota bacterium | reverse complement strand
CTGGCGATGGGCGCGCCCTTGAAGGGCAAGAAGCTGCGCCAGGCGGCCAAACAGGGCAGCCAGTCGTTGTACGGGGATGGTGACTTCGAGGGGTTTGAGTGAGATAAAAATACCTCCACTGGAATCCAAGAAGGGCCACGAACGCCGTGGCCCTTCTTCGTATCTACCAGCTTCTAAAGCGGTTTAGAACTCCTCGTAACTCTCCTCGTCCTGCCCACCGCCAGTGCCATCGCGGGCAGCGCGCCGCTCACGGCCTTTCCGCACGCGCCCCAGGATGAAGCGCACCACGCCGTAGATCACCGCCCCGAACAGCAGCAGCCAGGGCAGCACCGAGACCACGAAGATGATCAGGAAGTCCGCGAAGTCCCGCAGGCTGTTGACCAGGTTATCAATCGCCCTGCGGAAGGTCTCGGCGGGCCGCCAGCGGGTGTCGACCGGCTGGCTGAGCACGTACGGCTCCAGGCTGATGTCGATCCGCGAGAGCGCCGCCGACTGGGACAGGAACTGCATCCGCCCCTGGATCGACTCGATCTCCGCCTCGCGCTGCGTGAGCTGCTGCTCGGCCATCAGCAGGTCCTCGGTCGTCTGCGCCTCTTCCATGATCCCCAGCAAGCGGTCGCGGGCCGCTTCCAGGCTGCCCAGCCGGGCCTGCAGGTCGACGTATTCCTCCGTCACGTCCTGCCCGGTTTCGTTGCGGTTGGGGGTCGTGCCCTCGGCGGCCAGGTCGGCGACATGGTCCATCACCTCTTCGAAACGGTCGATCGGGACGCGGATCGTCATGTTGATGTAAGGCGACCCGCCCGGCACGCCGCCCGATTCGTTCCGCGAGACGACGAACGCGCCCTCACCCGCGTACTGCGCCACCAGCCCCTCGATGTCCAGCTGGGCAGCCTTCGTATCCTCGACCGCCACGTTGATGGTGCCGTTGCGGATGATCAGCCGCTCCTGCACCTGCTGCACGGTCACGTTGGTGCTGGCCGGGCCTCCGCCGACTCCCCTGGCGGCTTCGTCCGCCATGGGCGCTTCTGCGGCCATCTCCCCTTCGACCATCCCATAGTCTAATTCCGGTTGTGGAGCGGCCCCGCTCATCGGGGCGAGCGCCACCGTGTCGGAAAACACGTTGCCTCTGCGCGGGGTTACGATGAGAAACGCGACCAGGCAGATCACCACCAGGCCGATGACCGCCCCGCCGATAATCAAGCCGGTCTTCCATTTTTGCGACATAGTCTCCTCCATCCAAAGAGCATTGTTGATAACAGGTAATCGATTATAGAACGCCCGATAAGATCGATTTGTTCCCTGTGGATAGTAAATGTCGGCGCACTGCGCTGCCGCCGTGTCCTTATCATACACCAGGGGCGGCCTTTGCAGAAGTTGCCCGATGTCCCGATCAAAGGTAGCCTATCGATGGTTCGAACCGGCTCGCTGACGGCTGAAATCTGGCCGCTATCTTCAACGGAGCGCACCTCTCAGATGATCGACACGGATTCACGGCTCGACATCCTCGTCCAGGTCGCCCAGCTTCTGCTTGAGGGCGGGGCGGCGACCTACCGCGTCGAGGAGACTCTCCGGGTGATGGGCCGGGCGCTGGGCCTGGCCGAGTTCGAGGCCGTCATCTTCCCGACCGGCTTCACGCTGACCGCGCACGGCCCCCAGCACAGCCTGACGCGCGTCTACCGGGTGCGGCATCTGGGGGTGAACATGTACCGCGTCTCGGCGATCAACAGCATCTCGCGGGAGGCTTCTGCCGGGTCGATCTCCCCCGGCCAGGTTTACGCCGACCTGGAGCGGGTTCGCCGGGATAGCGCCCGCTACCCGTCCTGGCTGGTCGTTTTTGGGATAGCGATATCGTGCGGGGCGTTTGTCCTGCTGCTCGGTGGCGGCTGGCGCGAGCTGGTGGCGACGATGATCAGCGCAGGGCTTGCCATGTTCGCCAGGGTCGCGCTGCGCAGGTTCGCCCTGCTCCCCCTGGTCGTGGTGGTGATCGCCGCCTTTATCGCGACCGCGGTCAGCTCGCTGGGCTGTTGGGCGCTATCCTGCCCCTCGCCAGACCTGGCCCCGGTGGCTGCCGTCCTTCAGCTGGTGCCAGGCGTCCCGATGGTCACCGCCGTCATCGACCTGGCGACCGGCGACATCCTCTCCGGGGTGGTGCGGGGGGTGTATGCCGCCGTGATCGCCGCCGGGATCGCGCTCGGCATGCTCTTATACCTGGCCTGGGGGTTCTGATGGTTGCCGACCTGTTCCGGGAATTTGCCCTGGCGGCGGTTGCCACGCTCGGCTTCGGCCTGCTGTTCAACGTGCCTCGCCGGGCGCTGCTTCCCTGCTGCCTGGCGGGCGGGGCGGGGCGGCTCGTGCGTTTGATCGCGGTCAGCCTGGGAGCCAGCGCCGTGGGTGGGTCTTATCTTGGCGCGCTGGCGGTCGGCCTGCTGGGCTACGTCCTGGCGCGCGCCTACCGCATGCCCCGCATGGTGTTCACCGTGACCGGCGTCATCCCGATGATCCCCGGCGTTCCCGCCTTCGGCACCCTGCTGGAGCTGGCGGCGGGCAACGTCGACACGGGGCTTCACAACGCGGTCGACACCGTGCTGATCGGTGGGGCGCTGGCGATGGGCCTGACGACCGTGCGCGTCATCTCCCGCATGCCCACCCCCGCCCCAAATGACCTGTAGCGTCTGGCGTCCCCTGCGTGTCGCAACTAAGCTGCGGGTCGCAGCCTGACTGCGGTACAATATCCCCCGCACAGGGAGGGTGCCGACCACATGGATGCGATTAACGTACTGATCACCATGCAGTTCCCCGGAGCGCTGATCGAGAAGCTGGCGGCGATCTCGCCGCGCCTCTCTTTCATCCAGCGTCCCACGATGGAGCCTGACGAGCTTAAGGACGTGATGCCGGAGATCGACGTGCTGTACACCTGGAACACGTTCCCCGATCCGGCGGACGCGCCTCGCCTGCGCTGGGTGCAGATTCACTCCGCCGGGGCAGATCGCATCCTGGACGAGCCGCTCTACACGCAGACGGACGTGCTGATCACGACGGTCAGCGGCATCCACGTGGTCACGATGGGCGAGTACGTCCTGGGGATGCTGCTCGCTTTTGCCCACCGCCTGCCCCTGATGATGGCAGACAAGGCTGAGGCGTCCTGGCCGGAAAACCGCTGGGAGCGCTATCTCCCCGACGAGCTGCGTGGGACGACGCTGGGCATCGTCGGCTATGGCAGCGTCGGGCGGGAGATCGCCCGCCTTGCCCAGCCGTTCGGGATGCGGATTCTGGCGATGAAGCACAATCTGCGCGAGCTTGTCAGCGACGACTACACGCTGCCCGCCACCGGCGACCCCCACGCCGAGATTCCCGACCGGCTCTACCCGCCCGTCGCCCTGAAGTCCTTCCTGGGCGAGTGTGATTACGTCGTGCTAACCGTCCCGCTCAACAAGCAGACCCACCACCTGATCGACGCCGCTGCGCTGGGCGCGATGAAGCCCGGTGCCGTGCTGATCAACGTCGCGCGCGGGCCGGTGGTCGACGAGAAGGCGCTGGTCCACGCCCTGCGCGAGAGGCAGATCGCCGGGGCGGGGCTGGACGTCTTTGAAGAGGAGCCGCTCCCCGCCGACAGTCCCCTCTGGACGCTGCCCAACGTGATCATCAGCCCCCACATTTCCGGCTACAGCCCGCACTACGACGAGCGCTCGGCGGAGGTGTTCGCCGAGAACCTGCGCCGCTTCATCGCCGGGGAGGCGCTGATCAACCAGGTCGATCGGAGTCGGGGCTACTGAGATGCGCGGCCCGGCGGACGACACCCACCCGGAGGCTGGCCTGCTCTACGGAGAGGAACTGGCCGAGAAAGCGTATGGCCCGCTGCTGCCGCCAGATGACGGGGACGAGTGACGGGCGGCTGCTACTCGTCGAGAGCCGGTTGGTTCCCGATATACCCCTCGAACCCCCCCGCGTTGCACGCATCGATGTAGCGCAGCAGCTCTCCCCCACCGATCGGGTACAGCGGGTAGCACGAGGTCGGCCAGGCCCCGCGCGGCGCGTGGACGACGGCGCGCACCAGCGCCCCGCTGATCTCCACCCGCCGGTCGAACCCCTCGACGATCTCCTCCGCCGTCACGATCACCTGCCGCGCCCCCAGCGCCAGCTCGACGTCCGCCCCCAGGTTGCCGTTCAACAGCGCGTTCCCCCGCCGGTCGGCTTGCAGCGCGTGGATCACCGCCACGTCCCACGAGATCGCCGGGAAGGCGGCCACCTGCTCGCCGGGCCGGTAGGGGTCGTCGATGATCCGCACGTCCGGGCGCAGGCGGGGCAGGTCGGTGCCCAGCCAGCCGCGCCCCGGCATGAAGCTCACCCCTGCCAAGTGCGCCCGCATGCCGAACGAGAGGCTCGCCTCCGTCTCCTCGACGATCTCCAATTCCCCCCGGTTGGCCTCCTGGGTGAACATCGGGGCCAGCCCGAACACCTCCAGCCCGCAGTAGCAGGTGCGGATTCGGGATACCATCCCCGCCCCGATCAGCAGGTCGCTCTCGTACGAGGCGGTGAAGCACAGCAGGGTCAGGTCGGTGGGGCGCGGCGAGCGGGCCAGCAGCGCCCGCACGAAGGCCACCGGGCGGCGGTAGAGCGTCATCCCGCCCAGCGCGACCGTCATCCCCGGCTCGACCAGCCGGGCCGCGTCCTCCAATGCGGTCAGTTTATCCTGCACTGCCTTGTTCCTGGTATGTGGTTGCTGGCGTGACTTTTTGACGGTGTTCTGACAGTTTTTCTGGGTAGAGCATGTTACAATTATGCCAATAAACCGTATAGATCAGTAGCACGAGTCTGATCTCCGCGCCCGCTGGTGAGGGCGTCGACGGTGAATGTACGACACGAAGGAGTGAATAGAGCAAACTATGTTCTTCTGGAATCCAACTTACTGGCTGTTTATCGCCCCGGCGCTGCTGCTGATGCTTTATGCACAGTGGCGTGTGCGTCGCCAACCACTCGAACCTATCCGGCGCGAAGGTCGCCGAGCGTCTGATGGCCGATAACCGGATATACGACGTCAGCATCCGTCCCATCGCCGGGGAGCTGACCGATAACTACGATCCGCGCAGCCACACGCTGAATCTCTCGCAGGGTACCGGCTCGCAAAACTCGGTCGCGGCGATGGCGATCGTCGCCCACGAGGTCGGCCATGCCCAGCAGCACGCTAAGGGCAGCCTGCTTTTGCAGCTGCGCAGCGGGATAGTCCCGGCGGTGAACATCGGTGCGCAGTTTGGCCCGCTGTTGTTCATCGCTGGTTTCTTCCTACAGCTCACCCCGCTGATGTGGCTGGGCATTGCATTCTTCTCGCTGGCCTTCGTCTTTGCCCTGATCACCTTGCCGGTGGAGATCGACGCCTCGTCGCGGGCGCTGCGCATGCTGAAATCGAGCGGCATCGTCGTCGGTGACGACGAGCGACGCGGCGCGCGGGCCGTCTTGAGCGCGGCGGCGCTGACTTACGTCGCCGCGATGCTGATGGCTCTGTTCCAGCTGCTTTACTACGTCATGCTGGCTGGGAGTGGGCGGCGTCGCCGCTAGGCGGGCCTGACCGCCGCCGATGGCACCGGCTGCTGACGATTACACCGTCGACGAGCTGATCGCCGCCTGTATCGCGCGCCAGTTGGAGGACGGCGAGGTCGTCGCCCAGGGGATCGCCACCCCGCTGGTGGTGGCCGGATACCTGCTTGCCCGGCTGACCCACGCGCCCGGCCTTCAGTTCGCCTCGGCTATTGGGCAGGCGGTCTGCGAGGATTGGGCACCGCTGGGGCTGGCCCGCATCGAAGACCTCTGGCTGGGTAAGGCCCGCATGGGCGGCGGTTTCATCCAGGTCGCTGCCGACGTGCTGCCGCGCTTCGCCCTCAAGGAGTTCTTCCGCCCCGGTCAGATGGACGCCCAGGGCAATTTCAACAACGTCGCGCTGGGCCGCGATTACCACCGCCCGCGCATGCGCCTGCCCGGCGCGGGCGGCATCCCCGACCTGACCACCTTCTCCGACCACGTCTATACCTACGTGCCGCGCCACTCGCGCATCACCTTCGTCGAGCGGGTCGATTTTGTCAGCGGGTTAGGGCACACGCCCGACCGCCTGCACGGCTCCGGCCCGCGCTACTGCGTCACCGATCTCGGCCAGTTCGATTGGGCGGAGGGGCACATGCGCCTGACCACCCTCCACCGGGGGGTGTCGGTCG
>JARRJX010000306.1:0-3991 GCA_037388645.1 Chloroflexota bacterium | reverse complement strand
CCGCCATGCCCCACAAAGGAATCGCCGTAAGCCTGCCCACCCGTCACAATCAGTCCCAGCGTCTCCTTGGTGGGCAGGAAAAAGCCACCATTGACCACTAACACCGCCCCCGTCCGGGCCTGCCAATCGGAGACGCGGGCGATGTTCCCCGAATCGGAGTGGACTTTGAGATCAAACAAGGCTGGATCGACCCGGACGATCGTCATCTCTATCGGGGTGTTGACGCCGCCGGTCACGATCCATTCCGAGCGTATCTCCAGGCCAGGCATCAACTGCTCCCAGGTGGAAGGGGGCAGCGGGGTTGAGGTAGGCTCCAGCAGGGTTGGAGTCAAGATCGGATCAGGGGGTGGCAGCGGCGTGCGGGTGGGGCGCGGGGTGGGCATCACCCTGGGGCGAATGGCGGGGACGTTGCAGGCCAGCGCCCCTACCACCACGACCATGAGACTGATCTTCAGCGCGAGAGTTCGACGGTCACTCAACTTGCTCACCGGTGGAGGGCAAACTGGTCATTTACGGCGTCGCAACAGGCGCGGCAAGACGAAGATCAGGAAGAAAACCAGCACGGCAACCAGCACCCCGGCGACCGGCAGCAGGGTGGGCTGGCTTGAAAACGTCGGAGCCGCCTCATCCGGCAGGCTGAAACTCTCGATTGTCGGGGCGTTCTGG
The DNA here is from genome assembly GCA_037388645.1 of Chloroflexota bacterium. Taxonomy (GTDB): domain Bacteria; phylum Chloroflexota; class Anaerolineae; order Aggregatilineales; family UBA3940; genus JARRJX01. Next base: position 3,325 of record JARRJX010000306.1, on the reverse strand, counting down.
TACAGGAGCGCGTCGAGCAGGATCGTGCTCAGCCAGCCGCTGAAGATGGACAGCGCCAGGCTGACCAGCAGGCCGCCGATCTGCCGGGCACACCCCTGCCGCTGCACGTGCACGACGGAATGCGTGCTCAGGTTGTCAATCCGATCCGGGCGCGCCACGCCGCCCCGGTCGCGCACCTGCCCCCGGACGTTGAACTCGACCTGGTCGCCGTCGTCGAGCACGCCCAGCACCCGTCGGCCTCGCATCTCCACCGGCAGGCGCTCCTGGCCGTCGCCTTCCAGCACAAAGCGCAGGACGATCTCACTGCCTTCACGTTCAATGCGGACGTTGCGGGCCACCCCGCCTACCTGTGGCATACCACCTCGCTCTCGTTACCGGCTGCCTTTTATTGATTGCGATCTTCTTCTCGCCGGGCGCGTTTCCGTGCCAGCAACCTGGCGGCGGTTGGCTCCTCCGAGTCTTCCTCCTGGGGCCGGGCTTCCGGCTTCTCGCGCCGCTCCACCACGGGTGCATCGCTCACCGGCTCCGGTCGGGGGGCGGCGACGGCCTCGTCAGCGCTGCCGCCTTCCGAGGGCGGCTCGTACGAGGCGGAAGGCAGGCCAGCCCGCTCCTTCACCGCCAGCAGCGCACCCACCCGCGACGCCCCCGACTCGACCGGGGCCGGTCGGCGGGCTTTACCGGGCCGAAGCCAGGCCAGCAGCCGGGATAAGTCCTCACGGGTGATGATAAGCCTGCGCACCGCGATGTCAAACGGCAGCAGCAGGACAGCAGCCAGCAGCAGCCAGCGCCAGACCGGCTGCGAGACCCGGTCGGCCCGCAGGTTGTGGGCGAAGGCGGCGGCGGGGTTGTCGATGATGCCCCCGTCGGTCAGCCCGGTCAGGTATTCCAGGTACTGGCTGTCCCCTTCCAGCGAGCGGTATTCCGGGGAATAGGCCAGCACCCACCCGGAAGTCTGGGCGACGGCAGCCTGGGAATCGCCGTCCCCTGACCCAGGCTCGGCCCCTGCGATCCGCACGAAATACGCACCCTCGTCGTCCGGCTCAAACGTCCCCTCGTAGCGCCCCGGCGCGACCTGGCTCAGCGCAAGCGGCGTCGAGGAGAGGTCGGGGCTGACGACGCTCCCTTCCAAATCCAGGCCGTTGAGATAGCTGCCATCGTCCGCCAGCGCGTCGACGACCACCCGCACCGACTCGCCCTCCTGCAAGACGCGCACCTCGACGTTCTGGTTCACCCCCTCGGTGATCGTCCAGCGCACCGCCTGCGACCAGAAGCGCGCGTAATCCGGCCAGCCGACCCAGTTCGCCGCCCAGCGACCGGTGGCGTCGGACGTCCAGGCGACCGCCCGGCCTAACCCGTACTGCCAGGCCGCGAGCAGCGGGTCTTCCTTGTCGGTGACGAGGATTTGCTGCGCGGTGGGCTTGATGCTGGTGCCCACGTAGCCCAGGATCGAGGGCGTGGCGCTGATGCCGTTCATGATCGGGCTGGTGCTCGCCAGATCAGGGAAGAACTCGTTTTCGATCACGTAGGCGCGGGTGGCGATCACCGTTTCCTCGGAGAAAATCTCCGGGATGGTGTCGACGTTATAGGCGTAATGGAAGCGGCCATCGGCCAGGTCGGGCAGGTCTTCGATGAAAGGCGCGTAACCCTGCCCGATCGCGATCACCGAGAAGGTGATGCCGTGCTCGTCGTACATCTGCTCGACCAGGTCGGCGATCCCCTCCGGGCTGGCCCCGCCGTCGGTCAGCAGCACGATGTGGCGAAGCTGGCCCGGATCGTTCGGCAGGGCGCGGCTCACCGCCAACACCCCGGCGTAGATGTCCGTCCCGCCCCCGGCGCGCAGCGTGCCCACCTGCCTGCCAATCGCCACCCGGTCGGTAGCAGGCCCCAGGTCGACCACCCAGGTGGCGTTCTCGTCGAAGGCCACCACCCCGACCCGATCCAGCGGGCCGAGCAGGTTGATCGAGCGCAGGATCGCCTCCTTCGCCAGCTCGATCTTCGGGACCCCGCCCACGCTCGTGTCCGCCATCGACCCGGAGCGGTCGATCACGTAGACGACGGTGAGCTGCGGCAGGCGCTCCTGGTCGCGGAGCTGCATCTCGACCGGCAGCGTCTCCTCCAGCGGGGTCATGAAGTAGCCCCCCACCCCGTAGGCGTTCGGCCCGCCGCTCACCACCAGTCCACCGCCCAGGTCGCGCACGTAAACTTGCAGGGTGCGCATCAGCTCAGGGCCGAGCGAGCGCGCCGGGACGTTAGCCAATACGATGCTCTGGTAATTGGAGAGCGTCGTCAGGTCGGCGGGCAGCGCGGCGGCATTCACCCGGTCGACCTGAAGCCCCTGCGACACCAGCGCCTCGCCCAGGTTCGTCGTTTCGGATTCGTCATCGTAGACGATCAACACCCTGGGCGGGCCGACCACCTGGCTGAAGGCGGAAAGCTGGTTGTTCTGGTAGAACAGGTCGCCGCCGCGCGGGACGATCTGGGCGCGGAACGAGGTCAGGCCGGGCTGGGAGGCGGTCAGGGTGAAGGTGTAGCGGTTGACCCCCTCCACCAGGCTCACCGTCTCCTCGACAATCGTCTGCCCGCCGCTGGTTACGTACCGATCGGCGAGCGTCTCGATGCTGCTCTCCACGGTGACGGTCAGGTCGAAGACCTGCCCCTCGTTCAGGCGGGTGGGCGCGTCGACGTCGGTGACCAGTACCTCTTCGCCCATCACCGTCGAAAACGGCACCGCGTCGATCTGGACGCCCGTCGCCGCCGCGATGCGCGCCGCCTTCTCCGCGTCGCCGACGTTGACCTGCCCGTCCGAGAGGATCACCATGCGACGGGCCGCCCCCGGCGGGTACAGCGCCAGCCCCAGGCGGATCGCCTCGGCCAGGTCGGTGTTGATCGACACCACCTCCGATTCCAGCGGGCCGACGTCCCGCACCGGCGACATCGGTCGCTCGACCACCGCGTCTGAGCCAAAGACGATAATCGCCGCCTGGTCTTCGGGCTGCATCGCCTCGATGGCGTCCGCCGCGTACTGGCGGGCTGCCTCCACCGTGGGGGCCGACATCGAGTCGGAGGCGTCGATCAGGAACACGACGGCCAGGCTGTCCGTCGCCCGGACGATGTTCAAACCGGCCAGCGCCAGCACCAGGCAGATCAGCAGCAGGCTGCGCAGGGTCAGCGCCACCCACGCCCGCCCGCGCGCCCAGGCCCCGCCGGGCTTACCCAGCCACCAGAAGAAGGGCAGGGCTAACAGCCCAAGCAGGGCAAGGGGATAGGTCAGGCTCATCGGTCGGCTTCCATCAAATCGGTCAAACTATCGACGTCCATCAGAAAC
>JARRJX010000305.1:0-3996 GCA_037388645.1 Chloroflexota bacterium | reverse complement strand
GGCTATAGCCAGGTGGCCTAGGCCGGTCGGGAGGATGCGCCAGTGCGCATTGAAGACTGCTTTGGGGGAGGGAGACGCCATCCCCTGAGGTTTGAATCCGGGTGACGATCAAGCGGGTCGCGATACGTTTCTAAAAAAACCAGAAACTTTCGCAACCCTGTGCAAGTGATTCTTTTTCAGAGAAATTCTGAACGAATCACTTCAGCCGGTTTTTTTGCGGTGCGAGCGAGTTGAAATGCTTGTATTGGCCTCTGGCAGGGGCTACTCGGCGCACTGTGCGCGCGCGTAGCCGATGGCCTCCTCCAGGGTCGAAAACACCTCGATCTGGAGTTTGCCATACTGCTCCTGCTCGGCGGCAAATTTCTGGAATTCCCGACCTAACTCTTGCGTGGTCACGACGAGAGGGCGTATTTGGGGATTGCTCAGCCACCCGCCTTCTGAGCGGAGGACTGCGGCAAGCCCCATCATCAGTTCGGAAAAGGTCACAGTGGCCTGGGTAAGGTCGGTGATGCGGAATCCCTGCCCTTCGAACTCGGCAGCGAGGGCAGCAACCTGGGCGGTAGATTGCTTGATATCATGCGCCCAGTCGATGGGGTCGGCCAATGTAGCAATGACGATCGGCTCATTATCCAGGCGAGTAACTTGGAAAGGCATTGAGTACCTCCTTGATTGGCCCCGCTCAAGAGAGCAGGTCGTGTTGCAGCGCGATAGAGACCGCCTCGGTACGGCTTGAGACGCCCAGCTTGGAGAGCACGTTGCTGACGTACGCCTTGACCGTGGAAGGGCTGATCTCCAACTGCTGCGCGATCTGGCGGTTGGTGATACCCTCGGTCATCAAGGCCAACACCTGGGTCTCCCGGTCGGTCAGGTCAAAGTCCGTCTTGGCAGGCTGAGTCTGGGGTTTGGTTGCCAGGCTGATCAACACCTCGGTGGCTTCGGGGGCCAGGGTGGGCTTGCCCTTGTCAGCCAGGCGTATCGCGTTCGCCAGCTCGTCGACGGAGGTATTCTTGTACAGGAAGCCAATCGCGCCCGCGTCCAGTGCGGCCTGTACCAGCTCTTCGTCCTTGTAGCTGGTGAGCGCGATCACCTGTACGCCGGAGCCAAGCTGCCGTATCGACCGGGTTGCCTCGATCCCGTCCATCTCCGGCATGAGCAGGTCCATCAGCACTACGTTGGGCTGAAGCTCCTGGCACAGGCGGATCGCCTCGGCCCCGTTGTTCGCCTCGCCGACCAGCTCCAGGTCGTCGAAGCCCTCCAGGAAGACCGCCAGCCCGCTGCGCACCATCTCGTGATCGTCGGCGAGCAGCACCCGTATGCAGCTTTGCTCAGTCATGAACTTCCCCCTCTGTTGCGTGCGACCAGCGCACGACGACCCTGGTTCCCTTCTCAGGGACGCTGTCTATCGTCAGCTTCGCGCCGATCTCCGCTGCCCGTTCGCGCATGATGTTTAACCCCAGGTTATCTGATTGGATAGCGTTCTGGTCGAATCCCCGCCCGTCGTCCTCCACCTGCAGCACGGTCTCCTTGCTGGTGCAGCGTAAACAGACGTGGACCTCGTTGGCGCGCTCGTGCTTGATGACGTTGTTGAGCGCCTCCTGGGCGATGCGGTAGAACGCGATGCGTACCTCAGAAGGCAGGGAGTCGCTGCCGTCGACCTTTAATACCACGTTGGTGCTCGTCCGGCCTGCGACCGCGTCGGCCAGGTGGCTGAGCAAGACGTTCAGCTCGGTCTCGACCAGGGCGGTCGGCCTCAGCTCGATCAGCAGCGTGCGCATCTCCGCCATCGCCCCCCGGATCAGCCGGTGCAGTTGGGTCAGGCGCTGGGGGATGCTGTCGGGCTTGCTTTTCCACAGGCGGGGCAGCATCTCGGCGATCACGCTGGCCGAGAATAAGGTCTGGCTGACCGCGTCGTGCAGGTCTCTGGCGAGCCGCCCCCGCTCCTCCATTGCCGCCAGCTCCTGGGCCTGCCGGTAGAGCTTGGCGTTCTGGATCGCGATCGCCGCCTGGTCGGCAAAAGCCACCAGCCGCTCGGTGGCGGGGGCGTCGAAGTGGCCGGTGGTGGCGCTCACCAGCGCGACAAACCCGAGGCACTCCTTTGCGCCAAAGATCGGGGCCATGATCATCGAGCGGATCCACACGCTCTTAGGGGCCGGGAATGATGGGGGCAGCAGCTTGATGTCGGGGACGCTTAACGGTTCGCCCGTCTCGATCATGTGCGCCAGGGGGGGCGTCTCGGCGACGTTGAGCTTGAGTTTGTCCATCGCGCCAGACAGCACCATCCCGACATCGCCGCGATAGCCAGCCACCCGCGCAACACCCGATTCGATCAGCATGATCACCGCGCCGTCGTGTGGGGCGACCTGGGTGATCGTGTCCAGCACCCGATCGAGGACTTCGTTCAGGTTCAGCGTGCTGTTGATCACCGCGGCCACGGCCCGTAAAGCTTCGGCCAGGGTGCGCTGCTCGCGCTCCGCCTCCTCTGCGCGCTTGAGCTTCGTGATGTCGTCCAGCACCACCAGCGTCTCGTCGGAGCCTAAGATCGGGGAGACCTTCACGCTGAGGAAGTTGTGCTCGTCGCTCTCGGTGAGGCTGTGCTCGATTTCGATGATGTCCCCTGATTGGCGCGTCTTCTCGGCGACGGCGATCACCGTCTCCGCCAGCTTCCCCGGCAGCACCTCCCCCAGGTGCCGGTTGACCACCGCGTCGGAGAGGTTGAACAGCCGGGAGAGGTGGGGGGGCGCGTAAAAGGCGGTCACGTGGTTGGCCTTGTCGACCGTCAGCAGCAGGGTCGGCATCGAGGAGATGATCAGGTGGAGGGCGTGCCGCTGTCGGTGGCGCTCCTCCTCGATCTGTTTACGGTTGGTGACGTCTCGCCCGATCCCCAGGATGCTGGTGACTTCCTCGTCCCGCATGACCGGCACCCAGAGGACTTCGGTGACGATCAGCCCGCCCGATTCCTTGGCGAGGCTGACTTCGAACAGGGGCGGTTTTTCCCCGTTCTGGGCGCGTCGCAGCATCGCCCGCGCCACCGAGACGCTGTCCGCGTCCAGCAGGTCGAGGAACGCCCTGCCCACCCATTCGGTCCCTGCCCAGCCGGTGAGCGTCTCAAAGGCCGGGTTCAGGAAGGAGATCGTGCCGTCAGGCTCAAGGATGAAGATCGCGTCGCGCGCGTTGTCGACCAGGTTTATGTAGTGCTCTTTGCTGGCCCGGACAGCTTCTTCGGCCTGGCTGCGCTGAGCGATCTCGGCCTCGTGTTTGTGCAGGGCGATCTCGACAGACGAGCGCAGCTCGCGGTCGCTGTAGGGCTTCACCAGGTAGCCGTAGGGATGGGTGCCGCTGGCCCGCCGGATCGTCTCCTCGTCGGTATACGAGGTCATGTAGATGATCGGTACGTCGTGCTGCGCGCGGATTAACCGGGCGGTCTCCACCCCGTCCAGATTCCCCTGGAGCTTGATGTCCATCAGCAGGAGGTCGGGTTCGAGGTCGGCGGCTACCGCCATCGCTCTCTCGCCTGTGGCGGCTACTGCCGGTACGTCGTACCCCAGCGCTCCCAGGCGTCTTTGCAGATCGAGAGCGATCACGTTCTCGTCCTCGACAACCAGTATGCGGGTTGGTTTCATCCCCCATCCTCATTCAAATGGCGGTACATTCCCTATCTTAAATCAGATTGTATGGCAGAACAGCCCGCTTTGTGCCCGTGGGGTGTTACGGTTCAGTTACATTCACCTATCGCCAGGGGCTGAGCCTGGAACCTGCCGCCCGTTCAGAGGGGCGCGCCGTGGCCCCGGCCAGCGGACGTCGCCAATTGACATGTGGCAAATCACTCTGCTATCCTGAACGTGGATTTGAGCCTGTTGGGTCAGGGAGTAATTGTATGCGTCGCGTGATGAGCGCCTTGTTGGCAACCGTTGTTCTGGCTGCCTGCCAGCCCGCTGTTGGCACGTCTGTGCCAGATGAGTCGGCTGGTAGTGATGTGCTGATCGATCAAGAGGCCCC
>JARRJX010000304.1:0-3999 GCA_037388645.1 Chloroflexota bacterium | reverse complement strand
ATTCGACCGCCAGAAACGCCGCCAGCCCCACCCCGGACGCTGCCAGCAGGGCCAGGATCAGCCCATTCTGGAAACCCCGGTCCTGCCCTAACGTCATGCCCAGCGCGTAGGCGGCGAGCGTGGCGAACATGACGAACGCGCCCATCAGGTCGAACCGGCGGTCCTGGGTGCGCGGCGGCAGGTCGGGCACCATCTTCCACACCGCCAGCACAGCGGCGACCCCGATCGGCACGTTGACCAGGAAGATCGCCCGCCAGCTCACCAGCCCCACCAGGATGCCCCCCAGGCTCGGTCCCAAGGCGAACCCGATCGAGACCACCGAGCCGATCACCCCCAGCGCCCGCCCGCGCTCCTCCGGGGGGAATATCTCGGTGATGATCGCCAGGCTCAGCGAGGTCATCATCACCGCGCCGGTCGCCTGCAAGGCCCGGAACCCGATCAGCCAGCCCACCGATGGGGAGAGGCCGCACAGCAGCGAGCCGGTAGAGAAGATCGCCAGCCCGGTCATGTAGACCCGCTTTTTCCCCACCATGTCGCCCAGCCGGGCGATCCCCAGCATGGCGGCGGTGATCACCACCAGGTAGCTCAGCACCACCCACTGGATCACGGGGAAGGTGGAGTGAAGCTCCTTGACCAGCGTGGGCAGCGCGATGTTGATGATGCTGGCGTCGAGCGTGCTCATCAGCACGCCCAGGCCAACGCCGAGCATCGACCACCACTTATGGGAATCCGCACTTCTGGTAGGTGGAGGGCTGGTCTGCATGATGGTGTTTCTCTCCCGGCGGCAGGGACGGTGTCGTTCCGTGTGTGTTGATTGTATGCGGGGGCGTGCCGCCTGCCAAGCTGGCCGGACAGGCGGCGAAGTTCTCCACGGGCGCACGGACGAGGCCCTGCGAGCCCGGATCGGGCTGCCCGACACCGGACTAGCACCAGGGTACTATGCCGGATGCCCTGAGGGTAGGGCAACACCCCATATCCATCCGGGGGGGAACGGCTAACCTAAGAGTAGATATTTAGAGTAGGCAGTATTGGTAGCGCGGCCCCGCCGCTTGAGGATAGTTGGAAAAATGCTTGGTGAATCGGCCAATAAACAAATTAACCCGCTCGTCATCGTCGCCATCGCCCTGAACATCATCCTGGGCATCGCGTTCCTGGTCGTGATTGTGGCCTCTACCGTGCAGGATCGGGGGAATGCCGAAGGCAGGCCCGCCGCAGAGAACTCTTTCATCCCGGTTGACGATCATCCCGCCCCCGACCCCAGCGGCGTCGAGCAGTACTACGTGGTCTCGGCGGCCTGGGATCACAACCCGGTGACTTACACCATCCTCAACTGCCCCCGCTCCCTCGACTGCGGCGAGGCGCAGAACGCCGTGCGCGAGGCGATGGCCGAGTGGGAGAGCGTCTCCGGCCTGAGCCTGATCGAGGTGCCCGCTGGCGGCGACATCGAAGTCTCCTGGGGCTGCGGGGCGGAGAGCGGCCCTTATGCCTTCGACGGGCCGGGCGGGATGCTGGCGAAAGCGACCCTGCCCCTGCCCAGCCTGGGCGCATACGCGGGCAACGTGTACCTTGACGACGACGAGAACTGGGTAGCCCAGGCCCCCACCGCGCCCTACCCGGAGCAGGTTTACCTGAAAAGCTCGGTGATGCACGAGATCGGGCACGCGCTGGGGCTGAACCACAGCGATCATTCTGACGCCCTGATGTGGGCCACTTACGCCGGGATGCGCGGGCTGAGCGCCGATGACATCGCGGCCATCCAGTCGATATACGGCGGGCCGCAGGTGGCCGACCAGCCCGCCCAGTAAAGAAGGCGGTTCATTTCATTCCCTTAGTGTGTGTTGGGCTGAGAAGGGGCTGAGCGAAGCGGATTATTGGTAGCCCCGCCCATTATCATCATCAATCTTATGCCCTTGGTGAGTAGGGGCCATCCCGGCGGGGCGGGGTGGCCTCTACGCTTTTTGACTGAAGAGGATCAAACGGGTAGGGCGATGGCTGGATCGCCGGGGAATGGCTCTGGCCCTTTAACCCGCCTCGACCGGGCGTTCCGCCCACCACTCTTCGAAGCGAGCGCACAGCCCGGCATCGTTTAGCGTGATGATGAAAACGCCGTCATATTCTATACGGACGCCTGTGTCGACGTGTGTATAGACGGTGTGCCAGTAGTTGACGCCTACCTGGCCGTCGACGGCGGCGATGCGGTACGTAAACGTGATGTCGCGCTCGTCGGCGACCGCCTGGTTCCATTTAGCTTCAATCGCGGCGCGGCCTTCCAGCGGCAGGCTGAACGCCCCCCAGAGGTAGCGGGCGTCGTCAGCAAACAGGGCAGCGGCGGCGGCCCCGTCACGGTTTTCCCACGCATGTTTATACGCTTCGAGCCACTCGGTAAAAGTCTGTCTCTCCATGGTTCAGCCCTCGCTGCTGCATGAAACTGGGATCGACGATGATTATAGTGGAGACCCCCGCTCACGGCATCGATCAAAGGCCGGGGGACAGCCTGAACCAAAAGACAGTCGGGGACGTTCTCCATTCGAATAATCGCCCTGTTGTGCTTCATCGGCTTGGACGCGTCGCGCGGCGCTCGGCCCGGCGCATGCGCCACCAGAGGAACAGCACGATCCCGCTCACGGCGACCAGCACCACCAGCCAGGGCAGCAGCACCGCCAGCAGCGCCGTCACGCCGGAGACCACGTCCTCGATTGTGCTGACGACCGGGTTCCCCAGCCCGACGGTCGTCGTGGTCACCACCGGGCGGGCCAGGGCCTTCGCCGTGTGCACGCTCCCCGCGACGAGCAGCCCCAGGATGATCGAGAGCACGGGGCTGACGTCGTCGATCACGTTCGCGCTGGCCGCGAACAGGATCGCCCCGGCGGCGGGCCGCACCACCGTCTGCACCACGTCGTTGACCGTGTCGACCGCGGGAATCTTGTCGACCACCACCTCGATGATCAGCAGCACGGCCAGCACGCCGATCACCCACCAGCTCGTCATCGCGTCGAACGGCTCGTTCAGGGTGAACAGCTTGAACCGCGCGCACAGGGCGACGATCAGCAGCGGCAGGTAGGCGTTAAGCCCGGCGCTGGCCGAAAGCCCGAACGCGGAAAAGATGCCTGTCATCTGAGTGTCTCCTCCTCGCTACCGGTACGATACCACTACATACTATAACGTTTGAACAGGAGCCGGGTTTTGAATTGCTTTATCCAGTGGGGAACACGAACCCGTCCCACGTCCCAAACATGATGAAGCGCAGGGCGTCGATCACGCCGATCAGCGAGACGGTCAGCGCCACCCCGAAGAAGATCAGCGGGATCGCCTCGCGCAGGGTGTGGGCGGTGTTCTCGCGGCCCATCAGGGTGGTCACCATCACCGTGTTGACCACCACCAGGATCGAGGCCGCGCCGCCCGCGCTCAGCAGGGCGAGCGGGTAGAGGAACACCCCCAGTCCGCTCAACACCATCCCGATCAGGGCAACGCCGATCCCCAGCAGGATCAGGTACTGCCAGATGCCCTTCAGCGTGCGCTCCGCGTACGGCTCGGCCCACAGCGTGGCGTTCGCCACCGGGAGCAGCAGGCTGCCCATCGTGATGCCGTGCATCATCCCCGTGACCAGGCGCAGGAAGTTGGTGGGGGGGTAAAGCTGGGGCAGGTCGTAGGGCAGCAGCCGGGCGAACGAGTTCGTGCCGTCGACCGCCCACCACAGGCTCAGGGTGAGCATCACGGCCATCACCCCCAGCGGCGGGAACAGCCCGGCGCGGCGCTGCTTGAAGAGCAGCCCCGGCCCCAGCAGCCCGACCAGCACCCCCAGGAACGTCCCTGAGCAGCGGGCGCACATCGGGAGCTGGCGGCCATCCGGGAAGGCGAACGAGCGCACCGTGATCCGGTGGCAGACGGCGTAGCCGATCGCGTCCGCCTTGCCCAGCAGGCCCTCCGGCGTGAAGGAGATCCACAGCGCCAGCGCGATGATCATCGCTGTGGTCGCCACCCAGGTCAGGCGGTTGTTTG
>JARRJX010000303.1:0-4524 GCA_037388645.1 Chloroflexota bacterium | reverse complement strand
GGCAGGGAGGTGGGGGCCATCTGACCGCCGGTCATGCCGTATATCGCATTGTTGATAAACACAGTGGTGATGTTCTCACCTCGCGCGGCGGCATGGATGATCTCCGCCGTCCCGATCGAGGCGAGGTCCCCGTCACCCTGATAGGTGATGACGATATGCTCCGGGTTCACCCTCTTGATGCCTGTCGCCATTGCGGGGGCGCGTCCATGCGCAGCCACACAGGCGTCAAGCTCGAAGTAATTGTAAATAAAAACCGAGCAGCCGACCGGCGCAACCAGGATGGTATTATCGTGGAGGTTGAGCTCGTCGATGGCTTCGGCGAGAATCCGTTGAGCGACCCCGTGTGTGCAGCCGGGGCAGTAGTGAGTGCGTATCGGCGCAAGAGACCTGGGATATTCGTAAACCACTTCCATCCCGGGAGGTGGTGTGAGTGCAAGGGTATCTGTCATGAGGCTCTCCTTTGGCTAGAGTGCTGCCCTGGTGGCGATGCGCGTATATTCGTCCTCAATCGCCGCCAGTATCTCGTCCGGCATCGGCACCACTCCACCCATGCGGCCATAGAATCCCACCGGTATCTGGCCGCCCACGGCGAGGCGCACGTCTTCGAGCATTTGCCCGGCGTTCATCTCGACCACCAGGCAGCTTTCGATGCGATCGGCAAGCTCCGAAATGCGGTCGTCGGGGAACGGACATAGAGTCTGCGGGCGCAGCAGCCCAACCTTTAGCCCTTGCTCGCGGGCAGCCTCGACCGCCGAGTACGCTATCCGCCCGGCTGTCCCATAGCCGATCACCAGCAGGATCGCGTCGTCGGTCTCATACTCAAACCAGCGTTGTTCGTTTTGCTTGATGACGGCCAGCTGATCCAACGCCTTCTGGTTGTAGGCTTCCATCTCTTCGCCGGTGAAATGGATGGAGGTGATGACGTTGGGGTGGCGATCCTTTGCGCCTGTCAAGGCCCACTCAGGACGTTCGCCAGACAGCTCGCGCATCGGCGGCATCTCCGCCGGCTCCATCATCTGGCCGATCTGCCCATCGGCGGCGATAAAGACCATGTGCCTGTACTTCTCAGCCAGGTCAAAGGCCAGGAATGTGAAGTCAATGGCCTCCTGGACGGACGCAGGGGCGAGCACGATCGGGCGGTAGTCGCCGTGGCCTGCCGAGCGTGTGACCTGGAAGTAATCACCCTGAGAGGGTGAGATATTGCCCAACCCCGGTCCGCCGCGCATCACGTCCACGACCACACAGGGAAGCTCTGAGCCTGCGATGTAAGAGAACCCCTCTTGCATCAGGCTGATCCCAGGGCTGGAAGACGAGGTCATCACGCGTGAACCTGCGCAGGCCGCCCCGTAAACCATGTTGATGGCTGCCACTTCGCTCTCGGCTTGTAGGAACACCCGCCCCAGCTCAAGCAAGCGGCTGGAGAGATGCTCAAGCAGCTCTGTCTGGGGGGTAATGGGGTATCCAAAATACGACTCCAGGCCAGCGCGCACCGCCGCTTCGGCGATGGCGATATTGCCTTTAAGCATTTCTTTGGTCATACAGTTGGATTGTCTCCTGTCAAGTGGTTCGCGATAAGTTTCTGAAAAACCAGAAACTTTCGCGACCCTGTACTTTTTCCAGGTCAATTTGGATGAATTACTTCAGGCAGCGGTGCGTCGTCGTGCGGGCTCGCGAAAGACGGTGATGCAGATGTCGGGGCAGATCACGGCGCAGATTGCACAACCTGTGCACTGGTTCTCTGGATCGACCAGCACAGCCGGATGGTAACCTTTGCTGTTAAAAACGTCCTCTGCCATGAAAATCACATGCTGTGGGCAGACGGTCGTACAAAGCTCGCATCCTTTGCACCGCTCGTTGTTGATCGTTATTGTGCCTCTTGCCATAAACCATTCCTGTTGTGAATCTTTTTTATGCGAGAGGGAGGGAGAAGGTTTCTATACGTGATCCTAAATCAACATGGGAGAAACCCGGCAGTGCATAATCTCATAAGCGCCGATGCCAGTTGTCATGAAGGAATCTCAGGGGCTTGGTGCGCGGTAGAAAGCTGCCAGAATGACGTATGTAATCTGCGGGTTAAGTCACCGCTCCAGGCACAATTGCCGTCATCTGACTATTGCTAACCGACCCTGCCTATGGTATACTAACTGTGCTTCGGCCTTCCTATAACGTTTATTCAAAACGTGGGCATTCCCCACGTTTCGTTTTTGATACGTTGGTTGAAGTACCGCAGCTCAGTCATGTGTAAGATAGATGGAGTTCTCGTTAAGATGAAAAGTGATTTCATACTGGCGTTCAATGAGATAGCGGAAACGCGCAAGCTGCCTCGTGAGGTCATTCTTGATGCCTTAAGCGCGGCGTTGGTCTCCGCTTATCGGCGCAACAGCGGCGCAGTCTCCGGGCAGCATGTGGAAGCCCGCATCGACGAAAAAACCGGTGAGGCTGACATCTGGGTTGAAAAAGAAGTTGTCGAGGACGTCGCCAACGAATACACCGAGGTGTTGTTGGAGAAAGCCCGCGAGGTAGACCCGGACGCTCAGCTGGGTGACATGGTGCTGGTTGAGGACACGCCGGAAAATTTCGGGCGTATCGCTGCTCAAACCGCCAAACAAGTGATCCTGCAGCGCATGCGCGAAGCGGAGCGTGAGGCGCAGTATCAGGAGTACATGGAGCGAGTCGGAGACCTGATCACCGGGACCGTGCAGAGCGACTCCGGTGGGGTGGTCGCCATTGGCCTGGGGCGGACCGAGGCCATTCTGCCGCGCAACCAGCAGATGCCCGGTGAACGCTACCGGATGCATGACAAGGTGCGCGCATACGTCATGGAAGTTCGCAAGACCAACCGTGGCCCGCAGATTGTCGTCAGCCGCACCCACCGGAATATGCTCCGCCGCTTGCTTGAGTATGAAGTCCCGGAGATATACAACGGCACGGTCGAGATCAAGAGCATCGCCCGTGAGCCGGGGGCGCGCTCCAAGGTCGCCGTCGCCGCGCTGCAAGAGGGTGCTGACCCTGTGGGCGCGTGCGTTGGCATGCGGGGGGTGCGCATCCAGAGCATTGTCAAGGAACTCAACAATGAGAAGATCGACGTCATCGAGTGGTCGCCTGAGCCGTCGACGTTTATCTCAAAGGCGCTCAGCCCGGCTCGCGTAAGCAGTGTATTTCTCGACGATGATCCGGATGATGGTCGAACCGCTATTGTGGTCGTCCCTGACGACCAACTGTCGTTGGCGATCGGGCGGGAGGGCCAGAACGCCCGCCTGGCGGCCAAGCTGACCGGCTGGCGGATAGACATAAAAAGCGTGACCGAGGGCACGCAAGAGGCGTATGCCCGCTTGAGCGAGCCAGAAATGGAAGCTCTGAGGACAGAATACGCTGAAGTCATCGCGCAGATCGAGGTGATTCTGCAGAAGAAGGAAGAGAAGCGCCCGATAATGCCCGAAGACTATCTGCTGATGATAAACTTCGTTAAGACGGTTGAGAATTACCGGCTGAGCCTGCTGGAGGATGAACGGACAATTCGCCGGGCGGAGATCGAGACCGCTCTGGCGAAAGTGCCTGCGATTGCTTACCAGCATCCACTGGACGATACCGATCTCCCGCAGCGAGTGTACAGCATCCTGGACGACGCCGGTTACACCACAGTTGGGCAGGTCATGGAGCAGTATTATCTCAACCCGCAGAAGCTGCTGGACTTGCATGGGTTTGGGCCTGTGATGCTGAGCACCGTTGAGACGATGGCTGAGACCATTGAGTTTGCCGAGCCTGAGGCTGAAGAGGAAGAGGTGGTTGAAGCCGAAGCCCAGGCCGAGTTGGCAGAGGGTGAGGAGCAGCCTGAGGTTGAGGGTGAGGCTCCTCTGGTGGCGCGAATGTCAATGCTGGGGCAGTTGGGCGAAAGCGGTGAATTGGTTGAGCCTGAAGCCGCTCCTGCCGAGGCGGTTGAAGAATTGTCGGCGGAGCCAGAGCACGTGGCTGAGGAACTGATCGAAATGGTTGAAGCCGAGGCGACCGAGTCGGACGAAGAATTTGACGACGAGTTCGCTGGCCTCCGGCAGGAGGATCGACGTCGGGCCAAGCAGCGCCGCCGCGAGCTGGTTTTTGATGAAGACCTGGGTCGTGTGGTTTCCAAGCGTAAAAGAAAACCCGGTCGTGCGCGTGAAAAATGGGCTGACCCGAATGCGCTCGACGATTTTGACGATCTTGAAGATCTGGAAGATTTTGAGTGAAACTGAGAGGCCGACCCCTGAATTATTGGGATGAATGAGCACAATGTCCGCTCATAACAAGCGTGTTCCAACCCGTACCTGTGTGGTCTGTCGGCAGGCTTACCCAAAGAGGCAGCTGACCCGGATTGTGCGGACGCCTGACCAGGGGGTTCAAATCGATCCCTCTGGTAAACTGGCCGGGCGGGGTGGATACTTGTGCAGCAATCCGCGTTGTTGGCAGGTGGCTGTCAATACCAGGGCGCTTGATCAAGCGCTCAAGACGGCGCTCAGCGAAGAGGAGCGCCAGACAATTGCCCGTTAT
>JARRJX010000302.1:4051-5681 GCA_037388645.1 Chloroflexota bacterium | reverse complement strand
GGTTGTCGCCAATCCGGATGGCGATCCCGCGGCTCTCGGCCCGCTCCTGGAAACGCCCAACGGCGGCCTGCGCCACCGGCCCGGCATCGACCGGCTCAACCTCGATGTCGTCGATATGCCGCAGGCGGGCCAACAACAACAGGTTGCTGACCATATCCTCCATCTTCTGGGCATAATTGGCGATCTCTTCCAGGCCCGTCACCACATCCTGGCTGAGGCCGTCGGCGTACTCGGTGGCGAACAGATGTGCATAGCCAAGCACGATCTGGAGAGGCGAGCGCAAGTCGTGGGCTATCATGTGGCTGAAGGCGTCAAGCTCCTGGTTGCGATGCTCCAGCTCGACCACCTGACGTTGAATGGTCTGGTAGAGCTGGGCGTTGGTCAGCGCGATAGCAACCTGATCGGCAAACGCGGACAGACGCTCCGTATCGCGCTCCGCATAAAAGCCAGGCTCTGCGCTGGAGAGACCGATAAAGCCGAGCACCTGCCCATCCTTACAGATGGGAACGGCGATCGCCGAACGCTGCCAGCTCAGCTCTTCGATCTCCACCCAGTCGGGGTCGGTGGCGACGTCGTCGATCAACATCGGTTCCTGGCTCTCCCACATCTGCTGGATATGGGGGAAATCCCGAATGGGCCATTTGAGTGCCAGCACCAAGTCCGTCAGGCCCCATTTATTAAAACCACGCTCACGCACACTGCGCACCTCGTCGCCCTCGACCATGAAGATGATGGATTCGCCGTAAGCCACCACCTGCTCCAGGTTGATGAGGATGAGGTCCAGCACTTCTTCCAGGTCGAGCGTGCTGTTGAGGGCGGCGCTGGAAGCGCGCAGCGCCTCGGCCAGGGCGCGCTCTTTGTTCTCGGCGACCTCGGCCCGGTGCCGGTAGAGGGCGATCTCGATTGTGGTATGCAGGTCGCGGTCGTCAAAGGGCTTGACCAGGTAGCCGAGCGGCTGGGTCACCTTGGCCCGCTTGATCGTCTCCTCGTCGGCGTAAGCCGTAATATAAATGACCGGGGTGCCCCATCTGGCCCGGATTTGAGAGGCAGTCTCGACCCCATCCATCTCGCCAATCAATCGGATGTCCATCAAAATCAGGTCAGGAGCCGATTCTGCCGTCTTCTCGATCGCTTCCTCGCCTGAAGCAGCGATGTCAGGCACCTCATAACCAAGGTTTTCCAGCCGATAGCGAAGATCGAGAGCGACAATACTCTCATCTTCGACAATTAGTATCTTTTCGCTCATGGGTTATATCGATGAGGACAACTCATCCTTGTATGATGGGTATCTGGCAGGCCAGCATAGATAGGGAAACACGCCAGTGATCGCCGACCCCTATTGTAACACGATCTGAAGTTATTAAACTAACCTGCGAACAGTCTCTGGCTCAAGCCGCTGATGATAACACCAAAGGCGGCTTATTCGATTTGCCCGACTAACAATTCTGCAATGTGATAGGCGGCGCGCGGCCTGCCGACACGCCTGGCCGCCGCCTGGCGTTCTTTCAGCTCCAGGGCGTCTTTTGCCAGCCAGGCATAGGCGGTGGTCAGCACGCCGATCGGGCCGGGCGACCAGGCCCCCGCGCCGCTCTCGACGACAAAGCGGGCATTACCGGCCTCCTGGCCGGGC
>JARRJX010000302.1:0-4001 GCA_037388645.1 Chloroflexota bacterium | reverse complement strand
AGCCCTCCGGCTTTGCAGACGATGAAATCAGCCGCGTGCACCATCTCCGGCATGTTCCTGACCAGGCCGTAAACGTGAACGGTACCCGACCACTCGGTCGCGCGAAGCTGCTCCTCGGTCTCCGCGCTCCCCCCGGCCACCGCGACCAACTGTAAGGGCAGGCCGGATCGATCCAGCAGGCGCGTGATGTCGGCGGTGCGCGTGGTTCGGGGCGAGCCGACCACCAGCGCGGTGGTTTGCTCAGGCTCCCAGCCCAGGGCGCGTCGAATCTCCGCCTGCTCGCGGGTCTCCTCCATAAAGGCGGGATGCACGGGCAGGCCGGTCAGTGTGACCCGGTCTCGATCCAGGCCGTGTTCGATTGCCTGGGCGTAGACCTGCTCGGTGGGCACGCAGGTCTGGCTGGCCCCAGGGTGGAACCACAGGCTGTGCACGCCGATGAGGTCGGTCACGACGACGCCGACCGGGATGGCGCGGGAGAGGTTCTCGGTAGCACGAAGGGCCGCCTGGGTGAACGCCGGGTGGGTGGTGATGATCAGCTCCGGCAGGTGGACGGCGACCAGCTCGGTCAGCGTATTGTTGAGCACGTTGGTGGTGACATCCTGGATCAGGCGCACCACCACCGGCGCATCGGTAGCGGTATAGGCGATCTGGTAGAGGGTGGGATCGTCCGTCACCATCTCGTCGTAGCCGGTTTCCAGCCGCTTTAACAGGCTGGGGATATCAGGGTCTTGCAAGGGGTTGACGATCGTCACCTGGAAACGATCGTCGTACGTTTCTTTGATGGCTGCCTCGATCGCTTCCGCCGCACGGCGGTGACCGAAGCCCGCATCAGATGTCAAAATCAAAATTTGTCTGACCATCCACCTCTCCGATTGTGATAATAGGTCGAATTTGCCGGGCGAGTCCCGGTAGGATGTCCTCGATCAGCGGCCATTCCCCCCACTCCTCCGGATCGCCCGCACCGCCTCGCCGACCAGCCGGGGCGTGACGGGCATGAAGAACTGGGCGATGAACAGGGGGTGAAAGACGCTCTCCGGCGGCCAGAACCCCTGAGCCATGTTCATCACGCTGCGGGTCAGGTAGCGGTGCTGGCGCATCAGGAGGAGCGCGTAATCGGTGAAGAAGGGCGTGATCAGGATGTCTCGCAGGGCGCGCAGCCCGGTGAACATCGGCCCAAAGCGATCCCACAAGGCATGCTGGTAGGCGCGGTGGTTGGGACGCCCGGCGCGAATGTCTCGATGTAGCACCTCGGCGGCGATCATCCCGCTCTCTATCGCCAGGTCGATCCCCTCCCCCGTCACCGGGTTGACCAGCCCCGCCGCCTCGCCGACGATCACCCAGTTCTCACCGGCGGTGCGGGTGGCGGGATAGTCGATGCGCAGCGGGTAGCCCTTGATCGGCCCCGCCTGGGCAGCCCCGCGCAGTATGCCTTCCTTGCGCCGCCGGGCGACGAACTCGCCCAACAGCTTATTGGTCGGCCTGCGGGTAGACCAGGGCACGGGCAGGACGCCCACGCCGACGTTCGCCCGGCCAGCGCCGACCGGGAACACCCAGCCATAACCGGGCAAGAGCTGGGCATCAAAGAAAAAATCGTAGCGGCTGTCGACGGCTGGCACCCGGTCGTAGTAGGCGCGCGCGGCCCGGATGTAGCGCGGTTTGTGGGTGATGAAGCCGCCCCGCTGAAGCAGCGCCATGTTGGCCCCCACCGCGATCACGACGTGCCGGGCGCGAATCTCGACCTCGCCCCCCGGACTGGTCCCATGCACGCTCACCAGGCGGTCTCCCTCACGCTCCAGGGCGTGCACCTTGATCCTGCCCAGGTGCTCCGCGCCGCCGCCGACCGCGTGGCGGCGCAGCAGGTCGTCAAACTGGAGACGGGGGAAGACCAGCGCATAAGGCGACTCGGGCTGAAAGTCGGCAAAGCGCATCGTCGCTTCCATGCCAAACGGCCCGACGATCCGCACGTTTTCGATGCGCACCGCCCCGGCCCTCTCGACCTGGGCCAGCACCCCCATCTCGCGCAGGGTGCCGACCGCCATCGGCGTGAGGCCGTCTCCACAGGTTTTGTCGCGGGGGAACTCGGCGCGGTCGATCATCAACACGTCATGGCCCGCCTGAGCCAGCCCCCAGGCGGCGGCTGCCCCCCCTGGCCCGGCACCGATAACCAGAATCTCCGGGGTCAGGGTTTGCGTCATCGAGGTCGTCCTATCATCCCAAATCAACATTAGTTGATCGCTAACACCAATTGATTCTTATTATAAAGAAAAGCCAATTTTACAGTGCCTAACCGCCTGGGACACAAGCAATGGGTTTGCACCGTTATCTTTATGGAGCGCATAGACCTCTATACAATGTTAACTGAACAACCAGACAATAACCGTTCCATCTCTGGATACAGAGGCCAGACGACTTCCATCAGGGGAGAAGAGCAAACCCATAAGGGAATCGAGATGCCCCTGGTAGCGGATCATTTCCTCACCTGTCCGCGCATTGAGCAGAACAATTTTATTGTCATCCAGCGAGCTTGTCCCGCCGCCCTCGCCAATGGCTAAAACATCGCTGCCTGGAGCCCAGGCCCACGTCATGATGCCAGAATCCGTAATTTCGTATTCGGTTTGAACGTCCTGTGTGCCAGTGTCCATTATCTCCAGGGTCGCGCTCCATGGCCCACAAGAGCCACCATAGGGCCCATCTCCGCAGGCGTTATCTATCCAGGTAACGACAGCCGTCCAGCGGCGATCCGGTGAAGAGAGCCAGTTACCTCTCTCCAGACCAGGCCCATAGTCTGAGGTGTTCGACAGGTTCAACTCTGTACCGGCTGTAATTTCTTCACTATCTATGGGTCGAACGACTCCGGTCATTTCGTTCCAAACCCATCTATCACCTGTGGTGGTGGTAATGTACAGGTTTGCGCTGTCTTCAGACCAGGCCAGTGAATCTACACTAAATCCTAGGCGTCGCCCGTCGATAACTGAGCCAGTTAATAAATCTACCAGTGCTACCTTCTGATTATCAACTGTGAACAACAGGTGATCGTCGATGAACACCATGCCACTCCCAAGTACGAATGGGTCATAAAGCAGATGCCCGGTGGCGCCATCCATCACAAAATGTCTTTTATAATTACCGCCGATGAGCCAGGACCCATCAGGTGACCAGTCGACCCAACCGAACGGCTGATCCACGCTATACTGTGGTTCGTACGTGTCTGCATCCAGGACCACAATCTTATCAGAGGTGCTGATTACTAATCTGTCCTCTGATGGCGAGAATTGTGTACCCCTTAGCTCTCCCTCAAAGATTGGCTGTGATTCCCAACTACCTGACATCAACCGGCTCAAACCAGAGCTTGTAGCAACATATAAATCGTCCTGGTGCCAGAAAAAGCGCTCCACTCCAGATCGGTTAAGGTACAGCTCTTCAGATGTAGATGCATCCAGCACTCGCAGGCTCTCAGTATCTTGTAAGGCCAGATAGTCTCCGCTGTTACTATAGGCCATCGAACACCCGCGAAGATATAGGCCACCTGACGTAGAATTTGCCCTCAATTCATTGATGGGTGCTGCATTTCCTACATCCCAGATATAGACAGCTTCGTCGCCGCATGCAGCGACTTGCCTGCTATCGGGTGACCAACTTACCGTGCTAAAAACACCTCCATAGAAATAGGCGATACGAGCAGTAAGTGCCGCTTCAAGGTTGCCTGTATCTGCGCTGTACACCAGTAAACGGGTGTCGAATGGGCCATCATGGAGTTCTGGTATCTCTTCTATGGCAACATATCGACTATCAGGGGACCAGTAGGCATCGTGCCAGCCGTCCAACGTTGCAATGCGCTCCCCGGTTTCGGCTGCATAAAGCACAGGCGCTCCATCCCAGCCATACTCAGTCACAATACGTTGGCCGTCCGGAGAAATACTCGCGTCCCACGGCACTGTGTCATAGTAGTGACGCCATAGGCGGTCAAATGAAGGAAGACTGTAAGCATAAATTCCGGTTGA
>JARRJX010000301.1:0-7577 GCA_037388645.1 Chloroflexota bacterium | reverse complement strand
AGCATCCAGCGCGTCACCGAAGAAGTGATGCTCAAGATGATTAACTACGCCTACGAGCGCACCGGCTCAAAACGGCTGTGCATGGCGGGTGGTGTGGCGCTGAACAGCGTGGCGAATGGCCGGATTCTGGATGAGTCACCTTTTGAGGATCTGTACATTCAGCCGGAGGCGGGCGACGCAGGGGGCGCTCTCGGCGCGGCGCTCTACGCCTACCACGTGCTGCTCAAGCAGCCGCGCAAGCTGGTGATGGAGAACGTGTATTACGGCAAAGGGTATTCAACCGGCGAGGTGCGTGCTGTGTTGGATGCGCAGGGGGTTGACTATCAGTACATCGAGGACGACGATGTGCTGCTGGACAAGACGGTCGAGACGCTCACCCAGGGCGGTGTGGTGGGCTGGTATCATGGGCGGTTTGAGTGGGGGCCGCGCGCCCTGGGCAACCGCAGCATCCTGGCCGACCCACGTCAGGCGGAGATGAAGGAAATCGTCAACGTAAAGATTAAGTTCCGCGAGCCATTCCGCCCCTTCGCGCCAGTCGTGAACGAGGAGAACGCTCCCCAATTCTTCAAGATGGGGAAATATGAAGGGCAGCCCTCGCCCCGCTTCATGCTGGTCGTCCGACCCATACCGGAGGAAAAGCAGACTGTCATTCCGGCGGTGACACACGTCAATGGGAGCGGGCGCTTGCAGACGGTGCGGCGGGGGGATAACCAGCTT
Organism: Chloroflexota bacterium; assembly: GCA_037388645.1. Taxonomy (GTDB): domain Bacteria; phylum Chloroflexota; class Anaerolineae; order Aggregatilineales; family UBA3940; genus JARRJX01. Next base: position 6,860 of record JARRJX010000301.1, on the reverse strand, counting down.
TACTACGACGTGATCGAGCGCTTCGGACAGGCAACAGGCGTGCCCGTGCTGCTCAATACCAGCTTCAACTTACGAGGTGAGCCGATCGTCACCACCCCGGAGAACGCCCTCAATACCTTTCGGAAGGGGGCGTTGGAGTTATTAGTGATGGATCGTTTCCTGGTGTACAAATAGCCTCGAAAAATTCGTGCTTGGGAGGGGCGTCATGATTCAATTTTTCAAAAACATGGGTGTTAACCTTGGCGTGGTGGGGGAATTCCTGAAATTCTTGTGGGCGCGCAAGCTGTGGTGGCTGATCCCGATGGTTGTCGTGCTGCTGCTGTTCGGGTTCCTGCTGATCTTCGCCAGCGCGTCCGGCATCGGGCCGTTCATCTACACCCTGTTCTAACAACTCGTATCAGAAAGTTTATCCAGGATCGGATAGCCGGGTGTGGCAGGTGCCCGGCTATCCGCTTATAAACGAAGATTCGGTTGGCCTATGCGCTCTTTAGAGGTAATCGTCTCCTCCGGTGGGCAGTTCCACGCCTACCACCTGGCACGCGGCGCGCAGCGTGCGGGCTACCTGAAGCGCTTCATCACCACCCTCTACGACAAACACGAGACTGGCCTCGACCGGTCGGTCGTCCGGCAGGTGCCTCTGCCGGAGCTGATTGGACAGGCGATCTGGCGGCTGCCGGGTGCGAACAGCATGTATCTCTCCTACCTGATCCGAGACAACCTGTTTGATCTGCTCGCCCGCCGCTTCGTGGATGGCGGAGATATTTTGCACGTCTTCAACCACTTCGGGCTGCATTCCATGCGCAAGGCGAGGCGGCTCGGCATGCGGACGATCGTCGAGCGGTCGGCGGCGCACCCTGTCGTGCACCATAAGCTGCTCAGCGAGGAATACGCGCGCTATGGGCTGCGCTTCCCGGCAGCCAACCGGCTGTTGATCGACAAGCACCTCCAGGAATACGCTGAAGCCAATGCGATCATGGTGCCCTCCGCGTTCGTTTGGCGGACGATGGTCGAGGGCGGAGTCCCGGAGGAGAAGCTGCGCCGGGTGCACTTCGGCTTTGCCCCGGAGCGTTTCAGGCCGATGCCTGAGGCAAAAACCGATAACACCTTCCGCGTGTTGTTCGTCGGGTCGGTCAGCCTGCAAAAGGGCGTACAGTACTTGTTGGAGGCGTTTAAACGGCTCGACCTGCCGGACGCCGAGCTGGTGTTTGTCGGCGGGGCCTACCCGGACAGCAAATCCTTCCTCCCCCAATACGAAGGGCTGTATAAGCACATCTGGTTTGTCCCCCAGGAAGAGTTAGCCGCGCTCTACAATACCGCCTCGGTGTTTGTGCTGCCCTCGCTCCAGGATGGATTTGGCATGGTTGTCTACGAAGCCGCCGCCTGCGGGCTGCCTGTGATCGTGACCGAGAATGTCGGTGCCGCGATCCGCGATGGGCAGGACGGCTTCGTCGTCCCGATCCGCGACCCCGACGCGCTGGCCGACCGCCTGCTGCGGCTCTACGAAGACGAGCCGCTGCGCCGCGCGATGGGCGAGTCGGCGCGCGCCTACGTCCAGCAGTTCACCTGGGAAGCCTATCACCACGAGTTGAAAGCGCACTATGACGATCTATGTGGCAATGTCTGAGCATGGCCGATGCCTGACCTGAGCGTAATCATCTCCTCCGGTGGCGTGTACCACACCTACCACGCGGCGCGCGGGGCGGCGGCGGCGGGCTGCCTGCGCCGTTTCATCGTGGGCATCTACAACCCGCGCGAAGAGGGGATCGACCCGCGCCTGATCCGCAAAGTCCGCCTCCCTAACTGGATCGGGCAGGGCATCCAGCGCCTGCCCGGCCCAAACAGCGCCTATCTCTCCTATCTGGTTCGTGACAACCTGTTTGACCTGCTCGCCAGCCGTCACCTGGCCCCGGTCGACGTGTTCCACGGCTGGAACCACATGAGCCTGTATTCCCTGCGCCGTGCCAAAGAACTGGGGGCCAGGGTGATGATCGAGCGCTCGTCGACGCACCCGGTTGTCCAGGAGCGGATTCTGCGGGAGGAGTTCGAGCGTTTTGGCGTGCCTTATCCGGGCGGCATGCGCTGGCTGATGGGCAAGCACGTCCAGGAATACGAGGAGGCAGACGCGATTGCCGTGCCCTCGGCGTTTGTGGCGCGGACGCTGGTCGAGCAGGGCATCCCGGAAAAGAAGCTGCGCCTGGTGCATCTGGGGTTTGACCCCGGTCGTTTTTACCCGGCCCCCAAGCCCGACGACGTGTTCCGCGTCCTGTTCGTGGGCCTGATCACCCTGCGCAAGGGAATCCCCTATTTGTTAGAGGCTTTCAAGCGCCTCAACCTGCCCGATGCCGAGCTGGTGTTGGTCGGCGCAAAGGCCCCGGACAGCCGGGTCTTCCTGCCATCCTATGAAAACAGCTACCGCCACGTCCCCTTTGTGCCCCAGGAGGAGCTGCCCGCGCTCTATCACAGCGGCTCGGTGTTTGTCCTGCCCTCGCTGGAAGAGGGCTTCGGCATGGTTGCCTATGAGGCCGCCGCCTGCGGGCTGCCCGTGATCGTCACCGAGAACGTCGGCGCGACCATCCGCGACGGGCAGGACGGGTTTGTCATCCCGATCCGCGACCCTGATGCGCTGGCCGAGCGGCTCCTGCGGCTCTACCAGGACGAAAATTTGCGGCGGGCGATGGGGGAATCGGCCCGGCAGTACGTCCAGCGATTTACCTGGCAGGCGTACCATCAAGAGATCGTCGGCCATTACCGGGCATTAGCCGGGATATGAAAAAGGTGCCCGTGAGGGCACCCCAGATCTGCGATTCTTCACTCCAACGACACTCAATCGCCGCCACTGCTGGGCTGCGCCACCGCCTGGGGCCGTGGCCGGTAGCTGGTGACGATCACTACCGCCCCCAGCACGATTGCCGCCGCCACCAACACGCGAGGGCTGAGCGGCTCCCCGGCCAGCGCCCACCCCAGGAACAGCGCGACCACCGGGTTGACGTAGGCGTACGTTGCGGCTTTGGCTGGGGTTGCGGCTTTCAGGAGCCACAGGTAGGCGCTGAAGGCGATCAGCGAGCCAAAGGTGATCAGGTAAGCGAGGGCCAGCCACGATCGGACTGTGATGGCCGCCAGGTCAAAGCGTGCCCACTCCCCGGTAGCGCTCCCCACCAGCATCAGCAGGGTTCCGCCCACCAGCATCTCCAGCGCCGTGCCCATCTGCTGCCTGTCCGGCAGCGACGCTTGCCGGGAATAGAGCGACCCGCTTGCCCAGGACAGCGTGGCAAATATCAAAGCCCCCGGCCGCCGGCCAGGTTGGCCGGGTCGATCAGCAAGACTATCCCCAGCAGCCCAAGCACGACCCCACCAACCACGACCGCCGGAGGCTGGCTCCCACCGGGGCGCAGCCAGTCGAGCAGCACGATCCAGAGCGGGACCATCGCCACCAGCAGCGCCGCCAGCCCGGAGGCCACCCGCTGCTCAGACCAGGCCACCATCCCCGTACCGCCCGCCACCATCAGTGCGCCGATGATCGCCGCCGAGCGCCAATGGACGCGCCGCGGGCGCTCCACACCGCGCAGCCGTAGCCAGGTGTAGAGTATTGTCCCGGCGATGATAAAGCGGAACCCAATCATCAGAAAGGCAGGGATTGTCTCGATCGCGATCTGGATTCCCAGGTAAGTCGACCCCCAGATCAGGTAGACAGCCGCGAACGCCGCCAGGATGTGGATACGTCGGGGTGCTGTTACGGTATCTGTACTGCTCATGTCTCCTCCGTCAGCATTCAGCGCGCTTACTTACATACAACACAATCAGGCCCACATCCGGTGTGGTCAAGAGTCAATCCGCCGATGGTCGATCGCTGGCGTAAACGCCGGATCGGCGGAGAACGCCGTCGCCGTGTAGCGGCGTCTCAGCATCTCGCCGGTGGCGATCAGCCGATCGGCCAGCCAGATCATCGCTACGCGCTTCTTCGTACGTGGCTTCGTCGAATGCGCAAGGTCAATCAGGTGGCGGCGGGCTGCTGCACGCTGAAAATCACGTTCGCGTTCTTTTGAATACAGATAGTGTAGATAGGGATGCTGAGACATTATTCTACCTCCAAACCCTTGATCAACTCACTCTAACCCGCTAAAATGATTTTGAGGGTTGTATGATAACATACATATTATAACCTGTCAAATTATTTTTGAAGGTTATAATTGAGAATGGCAAGGATACATGGCTGGCTACATCATTGACGAAAACGAGCTCGACCTGGAATCCGGGTGGCTGTGTTTGGACTACGCCAACACGGCGGAATGGCATGCCAGCGATCAGCCGATCGAACAACTGAACACCTACGCCGATCTGGTGGAATGGGCGCGATCCATCGGCCTGATCGGCGAGCCTGACGCGCGGCACTGGCTGAGCGAGGGGAACCGCCGCCCGGAAGAGGCTGCAGAGACGCTTCTCTGGGCGATTGACCTGCGTGAGGCGCTTTACCGCGTGTTTACCGCGCTGTCTGCTGAGGATCAACCGGCCCCCGCCGACCTGTCGATCGTCAACCAGGCGCTGGCGGACGCGCTGCCCCATCTGCGGCTCACTGCCCGGCCAGGCGGCATGACCTGGGAGTGGGAGCGGCCAGACGCCGCGCTGGAGTGGTTCCTGTGGCCGGTGAGCCAGTCCGCCGCCGACCTGCTCACCTCATCCCCCGACCTGGAGCGGGTGGGTGTGTGCGAGGACGAGGATGGGTGTGGGTGGCTGTTCCTCGACACGAGCAAGAATCACAGCCGCCGCTACTGCGGCTATAGCTGCGCCAACCGGGCCAAGGCCCGGCGGCACTACGCCCGCCAGAAGCAGCGCGCCGATGACGGCTTGGACTGACCGCTGCCCTACCAGGAGGCGCTGATGGACGACACCGCTCGCTCCGACTCGCCGCTCCATCGTCATATCGAGGTAGACGAGGGCTGGTACAGGCTGTACGAGGGATACCAGCCCACCGTGTTCAAGCTGCGCCAGATCAATGATTTGAAGCCGACCGCGCACGTAGTCGTCTGCTCGCGTTTTCACTGCTCCGATTCGGCCCGCAACGTCCCCCCGCTGGCCCGCATCGCCGAGCACCTGCCGGGTTGGACCTGGGAGATATTCGACGTCGATAAGGACACCCTGCGAAGCGCCCGGCTGGCGGTCAGGGGCATCCCGACGATTATCGTGTATGACCGGGACGGTGGGGACGAGCTGGGGCGCATTGTCGAGAACCCGATCAGCGGGTCGCTGGAGCACGATCTGCTGCAAATCATTCGGCAGGCCGCTGCCCGGCGTTAGGAGCCTGGCCGCCTGCTTGGTGGGAAATATTTCCCAGACGCGCCGTTCCCCTCTCTTCGGCGTTCAACCTTCCTACACAAATCCGCTATAATGAGTGGGCTGTCCACAAGACAACCTGGCTGCCGCCGACACAGCCTGTTCGCCAAGGGATGCGCGCCATGAAACGTTTCATCAACCTCCTGCTGATCTTCATTCCCATTGCCATCGTCGCCGAAGTGCTGCACGCCAGCCCGATCCTGGTCTTCGTCGCCTCCGCGCTGGGCGTGATCCCGCTGGCCGACCTGCTGGGCGAGGCCACCGAGGAGCTGGCCGTGCGCACCGGACCGCGCGTGGGCGGCCTCTTGAACGCTACGCTGGGCAACGCGGCAGAGTTGATCATCACCGTTTTCGCCCTGCGCGAGGGCTTGATTGACCTAGTGCTGGCCTCGATCACCGGCTCGATCCTGGGCAACCTGCTCCTGATCCTGGGGCTGAGCACGCTGGTGGGCGGGCTGCGCCACGGGATCCAGTCCTTCGACCGGCGTCAGGCGTCGCTGAATGCCACCCTGGCGATGCTGGCCGTGATCGGGATGTTGATCCCGTCCCTGTTCAGCGCCGCCATCGAGCCTGACCTCGCCGCCGAGAAGGCGTTCAGCGAGGGCGTGGCGATCGTGTTGATCGTGATCTACGGGCTGAGCCTGGTCTACTCCTTCACCTCGCAGGGCGGGCCGCATACACGCGACGCCGTGGCCCATGAGGCGAAGTGGAGCGTGTCGCGAACGATCATCACGCTGATCCTGGCGACGGCAGGCGTGGCGCTATTGAGTGAGTTCCTGGTTGGCGCGGTTGAGCCGGTCGTCGAATCGCTGGGGCTGACCGAGTTCTTCCTGGGGATCATCATCATCCCGCTGGTAGGCAATGTGGCCGAGCACCTTGTGGCCGTCGACGTGGCGCTCAAGAACAAGATGGAGTTGAGCCTGGCCGTCTCGCTGGGGTCGAGCCTCCAGATCGCCCTGTTTGTCGCCCCGCTCCTGGTTTTCATCAGCCTGCTCTTCGCCACGCCGATGCTGCTAATCTTCACCCCCTTTGAGCTTATCGCCCTGTTTTCCGCCGCGCTGATCGCAGCCCTGATCGCCCTGGATGGCGAATCCAACTGGCTTGAGGGAGCGATGCTGCTGGCCGTTTATCTGGTGATCGGGCTGGCCTTCTTCTTCCTGCCCGGCTGAGTGAGAAACGGAGCAGAAACACCGAGCGATGGCCGATCAATACCATATCAACCTTAGTCAGTTCACGCTGGTGCAGCTGCGCGAGATCGTTGAATCGGGCGATCTGCTCCCCAGCCGCCAGATTCTGGGGGAGCAGGTGCCGGAACGCTTTGCCATCCTGGAGTCGATGGGGATCAACAACTTGCAGGAGCTTATCACCGCCCTGAGCACCAAAAAGAAGGTGGAGCGTTTCGCGCAGGAGTCGGGGCTGCCCCTCGACTACCTGACGATCCTGCGACGCCAAGCAGGGAGCTATGTCCCAGGGCCGGTATACTTCAAAGACATCCCCGGCCTGGACCCGGATCACGTCGAGCGGCTGGCATC
>JARRJX010000300.1:0-10202 GCA_037388645.1 Chloroflexota bacterium | reverse complement strand
TGCTGGCGATTGCCTCATCGATCTCGCACGATCTACTCAAAGACGATCCAGCATCTGGTAGTATCTCATCCCCACAAAAATAAGAGACGTGAGGGGCGTGGCTTGCTGCTGCGCCCCGTTTTTATATTGCCTGGCGGGCGCAAATCGGGTATCAATATCTTGTTTGTTGTATGCTGCATGTTCAGCGCCCGCTGCCAGCACACGGTGATCGGGCCATGACATCCCATCCGCCTTCTCCCATCCAATACGGATATCCACCGCAGGAGCCGACGATATGAGCATTTTTAACCAAAGACGCTTGACCAACGCGACTTTCAAGCTGGATATTGAGCGGATGCGTCAGGGGTGGTATTCGGATAAGTATTTTGAGAACGTCTATCACATGCTGACCACCTTGAGCGAGCAGGGGTATACCTTTCAGGCGGAGAGTCCGCGCGACCTGGACAGCCGATTTAAGGGAAGCTCCGTAGGAGACCTGGAGGTCGAGATTCAATGGTTTACCCGCCGGAAACCAGCCGCGCTCGTGGCGGGGGTGGACAAGGCGCTCTCGATGCTCTATCACTGTACAGGCTACGCCTACGATGAAGGTAAATTCGTGAGCACCTGGGATCGGCTGGAGGTGGAGGCCGTGCAGGATGGTGTATTCGTTCACTACAATGGCGATCCCATGAGCGTGCGGCCTGTGCTCAAAGTCCGGGGTGTGTACCGGTACATGGCGATGCTTGAGACGCCCACATTGGGGATTCTGTCGCGCGCCAGCCGCATCGCTACCAACGTCTACAATACGCTCGTCGCAGCGCGCGGCAAGCCGATCCTGTTCTTCCCCGCCCGCTTCGACGTGCACGAAGTCCAGGCTGCCGACGGGTATGCCTACGATATCGCCGTACAGCGATACAACCAGGATTACCACCAACACCTGACCAGCTTCGTCAGCACCGATGCCCAGGGCGACTGGTGGGGTGGCCCAGGAGGAGGCACGGTTCCCCATGCGGTGATCGCCTGTTTCTTTGCGAACACGGTCGAGGCCATGCTGTATTTTGCCAGCAGCCAGCCTTTGCCGGTTCCCCGCATCGCGCTGGTCGACTTCGAGAACGACTGCGTGGCGACCTCGCTAGCCGTCGCCAAGGCGATGTTCATGCGGTATAAGGCGCATAAGGAAGCCGGTGAGGAATCGGAGGCAAAGAAGTATGTTTTATTCGGCGTCCGGCTTGATACCAGCAATAGCATGCGTGACGCCTCCCTGGAGCCGATCGGCGACCCGGCGCTCGATATGGGTGTCAACCCCCGGCTGGTCGGTGCGGTGCGCAAGGCGCTAGATTCTGACTGGGAGGGCTGGGGCTTGCCTGTCTCCTGGCACGACGAGGCGCGGACGTACTGTGAGAATGTACGGATCGTGGTCAGCGGCGGCTTCAACCCGGAAAAGATCACCCTGTTCGAGAGACTGGGGGTTCCGGTCGATATCTACGGTGTGGGGTCGAGCCTGATGTCGAACGACGACACGACGAACACCGACTACTCGGCGGATGTGGTGCGGATCAAAGTGGGGGATGAATGGCTGGACATGGCGAAGGTAGGCCGCCGCGCCTGCCCGAACCCCGACCTCCAGCCCATGCCGGTTGACTATGCCAGGCGGGTTGACTTCTGCGCCGACCTGAACAAAGTCTCAGCGTAGCCGGGCGACATGCTCACGCCCGCCATCTTTCCAGATGTACAGGTAGATCGGGGAGTTCATCAGGCGACCGTCCTCGCCGAAAGCAAGCTCGCCGACGGGCGAGTCGAATCCTTTAATCCCGCGCTCGTCCGCTATCTGAGCCATCGCCAGCCATGTTCCCTGATAGGCTTGAACGGCGAGAATGCCCGGCGGCGCACCCAGGCTCCCTTCCTGGTAGCCTTCGACGAAGCGCGCTGCCCGGTCTGCTGTCCATTCGCCGCCGACCATGTCATCCGCATCCGCCGCGCCGCTGACAAAGTGCAAACCCTCAGCCCCCCCTCCGGCAAGCGCATAAAACTGGCCGAGTCCCCAACAGGGGCCGCCCACGATAAGCGAGTCTTGATCGGCTTCTCCTATACTGTTGAGCTGGCCAACGATTTCTGTCAGATCGGCGGAGCAGTCAAGCAGGAGGCTGGCCGAGATATCCTGCGCCGCTGCCCATTCCTCGACCGCTTCCCGGTAATCTGCTTTGTCTGGCGAGAGGTTGAGGATGCCGGGTTGGTGCGCCAGTTCGGCCATCGTAAAGGTGACGACCGGCAGGCCCGCTTCGGCGTAGGTGGGCAGGGCGGCAGCGGTCGTATCCTCCCGCCAATGGCCGAGCACGATGGAGATCTGGGGGTCCATGACCAGCCGCCGGGCCTGCTCGACCGCCGATTGTGGATCGCCGCCATCGTCGTAGGCGACGATCTCAAATACCAGGTGGGCCTCCGGGTTTTGCTTGGCCCATTCGCGGACGGCCAGCCGGGCGGCGGGTATCACGTCGTAGCCGATCTCCCGGTAGCGGCCTTCGAAGGGGGCGACCAATCCGATCTTGACCACGTCGGGCGTGGCCTGGATGCAGCCGGAGCAGACCGCGACCGCAACGGCAGCTATCCACCCGACTGCCAGGACAACTTTCAGGGGAGGTCTACTGACAGGCATTGGCCTGGTGTTCCTCAAACGTCTCCGAGAAGAGATGTGCGCCACTCCCATCGCAGGCGGCCCGGAAGAAAAAGTAAGGCGACTCGGCGGGGTAGACGACGGCCCGGATCGAGTCAAGGCCGGGGTTGGCGATCGGGGTAGGGGGGAGGCCGGGATAGAGATAGGTGTTGTAGGGCGAATCGACGGTGTGGTAGTCATTCTGGGTCAGGTTCAGGTTCCACCACTGTCCGGTATCCGGCTGGTAGCCCATCGCGTACTGCACGGTTGGGTCGGCCTCCAGCAGCATGCCGACCCGCAGCCGGTTGAGATAGACGCTGGCGATCAGGGGGCGCTCCTCCGGGACGACCGCCTCTCGCTCGACGATCGAGGCCAGTATGACGACATCATACACGGTCAGCCCTTGCAGGGACGCATCGGCCCGGAGCTGCGGGTCGAACCTGGCATCCATGGTGGTCAGCAGCCGGGCGACGAAGCCCGATGCTGCTGCGTCGGTGGCGACCTGGTACGTGTCCGGGAAGAGGAAACCCTCCAGGGACGCCTCTAATGGAATCTCAAGCACAATGCTGACGTCGGAAGGCGCGGCGGCGGCGCTGGTGGTCGCTGCCAGGAACTCGTCCCCGCTGAATGGGGTATCCGGCGTCTGGTCGATCCAGTCCGCGATCTGCTCGCGACGCCAGCCCTCGGTGATACGGATCGTGATCGCAGGGGGTGTGGCGTCCACCAGCGCGACGGCGATCTCGGCGATCGTCATGTTAGGCGCGAGCTGGTAAGTCCCGGCCTCCAACTGCCGGTCCAGCCCATAATACTGGAGGTAGGCTTGCAGCAGGTCGGGGTCGCTGACCAGCCCCAGCACGTGCAGGGTGTCCGCTATCTGGCTTGCGTTCTGGCCGGAGACGATCTCGAAGGTAACCGGGGTAGGGTCGTCGCTCACCGACGAGTTGATCGCCTCCTCGTTCACGGCACGCTGCGCCCTTAACAACGCCGCCTGCACCGGGCTGAGCGCCGAGTCTACGGACAGGTTGAACTCAACCGCGACCGGGTCGCCCCGCTGGTTCAGGCTGGTGGAAACCAGCGCAATCGCGATGCCCAACGTGCCCACGACGACCGACAGAACCCAACGTGCCCACGACGACCGACAGAATCAGGAAACGAACCGCGATCCGAAGCCCGCTCAACCGCCTACGGGAGGTGCGAGAACGCCTGGAGCGGCGTGCCTGGCTCATGGTGGCCTCCTCCTGCGTCGAGATAATCCTGCAAGATGACCGCAGCCGCCAGATCGTCGACTGTTTCGCGTCTGCCTGGAGCCTGGCGGCGGCGCGGTTTCTTCGAGATAGCCTGGGCGGCCTCGGACGAGTAACTCTCGTCCCAGAAGGTGATGGGAAAGTCGATGATCCCGGCCAACTGGCGCGCCCAGTGAATGACGGCAAGCGCCTGGCTTCCGATCCCGCCCTGTGAGTCGGTTGGCAGCCCGACGACGATCCTGGCGACTCCCAGCTCTTCCACGAGCGAGCGAAGGCGCTCCATGTCTTCCCCACCGCCCCCGGCTAAAATCGCGTGGGGCCTGGCGAAGAGACGCAGTGGGTCGCTGACCGCCACGCCGATGCGCGCCTCGCCGTAGTCGATGCCCAGAAGGCGGCTCCCCTCATCCACGCGCTAGAAAGTCCTGACGTCGATGCGCAGGGCGAGCAACGGCATCCATGGCCAGAGGGGAGGCGATACTCTGATCTCCGGCGCGCGGTCGAGGGCGAAAGAGCGTTCCAATATCCCGGCAACCTGCCCGATGGGCTTTCCCCGGACCAGTCGGCGCACCTCGTCGAGGTCCACCGCCGCCGATACGTCACCCGCGCCCTGCATGACGAACGTCACTTGCCTATCCTCGCTGATGTCTGTCACCTCGCCCAGCCTGAATACCAGCGTATCGGGGTTGATCTGGTAGCCGTCACCGATCTGGTCGATCACCTGTTCGTAGATCGCCTGGCGGGCGAACCGCTCGTCGATTGCCACCCCCTGCACGGTCACCCGCATCGATAGGCTGGTGGTGTCAACCGTCTGCCCGACGGAGCCGATGTAGGTCTCACTGTGGACGAGTACCACGGACAGCGATTCAACTGGGATAAATTCGGTCTCTTGCAAATCAATGTACGGATCGGTCTGCATCTCGGCATAAGCCCGCTGCTGAAGCTGCTGGAGGACGATGGCCCGCAGACGCTCGTGATCCGCCTCCGAGATGGAGGGCACCTCGACCGTATCGCCACCCCGTGTGGAGTCCGGGTTCGTCACCGCAACCTGGGCCGCCAGCGGCCCCTCGACCTCGATGATCCGGTTGCTGGGCAGGTTGCTCTGGAAGCCTGGCTCCACCGCTTCGATTGGCACTTCCACCACCTCGCCGATCTGGCCGGGCAGGGTCGCCTCGGCCAGGGTGACGAAGCGGATCGGCTCTGCCGCGCTGGTGCGGATGGTCGTCCCCTGCGGGATGGTGACCTGGTCTGGGATCAGGTTGGTGAACAAGGCCGATCCGGTCGCCTTCTCGGATGGTATCTGCGTGACGCCGGTGCTGTCTGCCGTTGCCGCCGCCTCGACCTCGACGCCGATCACCCGCGCCGGGATGATGTTCCGGACGGTGTCGACCTCCATGCTGGCCGGATCGGCGGTGATCTTCGAGGTGACCGACACCTGGTTGGAAGTCGGCGCGATCTGTATCTGCGCCCTGGGCAGCAGCAGCACGAACGCAACTCCCAGCACGAGCATGGAGAGCGCGGCGAAGGCTGTGACGATCAGCCGCCTCGTCTCTGGCGAGAGCGGCTCTGGTTGAGAGGTGAGGCGACTGCCCACCTCGGCAAGCTCCTGGCTCAGCTTGACGGGCTGCTCCTCCCGCTCGATCGATCGCTGGGTCTGGACGGCTTCCCAGTAGCGCCGGTGGCTGGCTTCGACCGTCGGGAAGCAGGGCAGGCCAAGCTCGGCGGCGTGCTCCTTGATCACCGGGTCGTGGGTGACCAGGGCAAGCTGCGCCTGTTGGCGCGCGGCTTCGCGCTGGATCAGCACCAGGTCGAGCTTGCGCTGGATGATCTGCTGGCGAGGCACGGAGGGGAACAGCAGCAGCACGCGAGCGGCCCGCACCCAGCCGAGCTTCTCGCGGATCGAATCGACGTCGTCGTGTTCTTCTAAGAGAATGATCTGTTCTTTCACAGCATTGGCGACTTATGACAGCGCTTCGTCGATCAGCTCTTTCGCTTTGGCAATCGCGTCCGGGAGCTTGGCCGGGTTCTTACCACCCGCCGAGGCGAAATCCGGCCTGCCGCCGCCGCCGCCCTCGACCACCCTGGCGATTGCCTTGATCAGGTTCCCTGCATGCAATCCGCGCTCGACCAGGTCGGGCGTGACTTTGGCGACCAGCCGCGCCTTGCCGTCGATCTCACCCCCCAGTACGACGGCCCCGCTCTTCATGTGTTCGCGCAGCCGGTCGGCCATCCAGCCCAACATCTCGTCGTCCGTCACGGCAACCTGGGAGATCAACACCTTCGAGTCACCAATCTCGACCGCTTCGCCGAGCAGGTCTTCGACGAGCTGCTGGGCGGCGTGCCCGGTGACGGCGACGATGCGTCTCACTCCGGCGCTGCTGCTTTCCTCCTTGGTGATAATGAACGGGCCGATCTCGCCGGTGGAGGCGACATGCGTGCCTCCGCATAACTCGTAGCTGAACCGCCCGCCTGGCCCCTGGCCGTCGGGGATGCTGACTGTGCGCACGGTTTCTCCATATTTCTCGCCAAACAGGGCCATTGCGCCTTCCCCCTTGGCCTCGTCCAGCGGCTTGAGGGTGATCTCTACCGGCAGGTTCGCCAGGATCGCCTCCTGCACCTGGTTGGTGACGCGCCGTACTTCCTCGTCGCTCATCCGGCTGTTGTGGGTGAAGTCGAAGCGCAGCAGGTCGGGCGCGACGAGCGAGCCTTTCTGGCGGACGTGCTCGCCCAGCACGTTGCGCAGGCTGGCGTGCAGCAGGTGGGTGGCGGTGTGGTTGCGCATGATGTCCCTGCGCCGCCGGATATCCACCGTGGCGACGGCTTCATCGCCCTCCTTAACTGAGTCGCCCTGGGTGACCTTCCCGCTATGGACGATCAAACCGCCCACCGGCTGCCGCACTTCGGTAACTTCGACCTCCCAATCCTGACCCGCGATCATTCCGGTGTCGCCGATCTGTCCGCCTGATTCGACGTAAAAAGGCGTCCCTGCCAGCACGATCTCGACCTCATCTTCCCAGTGGGCCATTTCCACACGCTGGCCGTTCTTCAGTATGGCGATCACCTGCGTTTTCAGGCCGGATGGAGTGGCATGGTACGGGTCGTATGCGACCCCGCCCTTCGGAAGCGAGCCGTCCGCTTGAAGCGACGCCAGCAGTTCCTGGTAGGTGGATGTGTCAGCGAAGGTCGGTCGGTCCGGGAGCATAGATTCTTCGATATGCTTTTCCATGAAGCGGTGGAATTCAGCTTCATCCACGCTCATGCCGTGCTCTTTGAGCAGGTCTCTGGTGATCTCAAGCGGCAGGCCGTGGGTGGACTGCAGGAAGAAGGCGTCCTCACCGCTCATTTGCTTCACGCCTTCGTCTGACAGGCGATCTATCGTGTCATTCAGAACCGCCAGCGAGTGCTCCAGCGTGTGGAGGAAGCGCTCTTCCTCCGCGCCGATCTGATAGTGGATCGCCTCGCTGAACTGGGTCAGCTCAGGGTAGGCAGGGGACATCTTATCGATGATCACGCTGGCGACGTCGGTCAGGAATGGTTTGGTGACGCCCATGCTGTGGGCGAAGCGCATCGCTCGGCGGATCAGCATCCGGGGGACGTACTCCCGCCCGGTGTTGCCGGGATTCACACCGTCGGCCACCAGGAAGGTAGCGGCGCGCATGTGGTCGGCGATCACCCGATAGGCGACGTAGTGCTCGCGGCGAAACGCGTCGTCGTGTCCGAGTATCTCCTGCGTCGCGTCCATGATGTCGGTGAACAGGTCGGTGTCGTAGTTCGTCTCGACGCCTTGCAGAACCATCACCATTCGCTCGAATCCCAGGCCGGTGTCGACACCGGGGGCGGGCAGCGGCTGGTCGTATTTCCCCGTATGGTTGGGGTCGGCCTGTGAGCGGTTGAACTGCATGAAGACCAGGTTCCACAGCTCCAGGAAGCGGTCGTCCTCGCGCTGGAGGGCATCGACGATGCCGTCTTCGCCCAATTCCGGGGTTAAATCCCAGTGTATCTCGGCGGTCGGCCCGCAGGGGCCGGTCTCGGCCATCTGCCAGAAATTGGTCTTTGGCCCCATCCGCGCGACACGCTTTGGGCTGACGCCGATACCGTCTATCCAGGCGTGATAGGCTTCGTCGTCGGTCTCGTACACGGTAAAAGCCAGCCGGTCGGGCGGCAGTTCGTAGACCTGGGTGAGCAGCTCGTAGGCGTATCTGATCGCGTCTTGCTTGAAGTAGTCCCCGAAGCTGAAATTGCCCAGCATCTCGAAGAAAGTATGATGCCGGGGCGATGGTCCGACGTTTTCGAGGTCGTTGTGCTTCCCGCTGATGCGCATGCACTTCTGGACGGTGGTGGCGCGCTTATAAGGCCGGGTGTCGATGCCCAGGAAAACGTCTTTGAACTGCACCATCCCGGCGTTGGTGAACAGCAGCGTCGGGTCGTTGCCCGGCACCAGCGATGACGAGGCGACCACCCGGTGGCCTTGCTTCGCAAAATAACCGAGAAACTTCTGGCGAATCTCCGCACTGCTCAATCGTTTCATAGCGTCCTTTGCCTGCGCCTGGCTCAATGAAATGTGGTGAGATTATACGCAATCCAATCTGGGGAGACAATCAGGGTAGAGGGATTTGACGGCGAGCCGGGGAAATGGGTGATCCTTGATTCGTGTTACACTGGCGGGTGGCAGAATGCTTCTCTATTTGGAGGTGGTAGGATGACAGAAAACGTGGAATCGACGTGCCAGCAGCCGGCGCAGGCTGGCGCGGCTCGCAGGGGACGAACGTGGCTTTGGATCGGGCTGGCTGTCGTGCTGGTGGTGATCGGGCCGGTGGCTGCCTGCGGCGCGCTGGGCTTCGGGCTGTCGAGGGGGAGCTTCTCGACGACGAACAGCGCGATCCTGGGACCTGCCGTGGGAGTCATCCGGGTGGAGGGAGTGATCATGGGTGGTGAGAGCGACGCCTTCCAGGCGTCCGCCGGATCGGAGACGATCGTCGACCTGATCGAACAGGCCGCTGCCGATTCGAGCATCCACGCCGTGGTGCTGCGGGTCGACAGCCCCGGTGGCGGGGTGGTGGCCTCGGACGAGATATATCATGCCCTGACCCAGCTCGACAAGCCGCTGGTGGTGAGCATGGGGTCGCTGGCTGCCTCAGGAGGTTACTATATCTCCGCCCCCGCCGATTACATCTACGCGACTCCACATACGCTAACCGGCAGCATCGGCGTGATCAGCCAGTTCGTGACGGCGGAGGAGCTGCTCGACGACATCGGTGGGGAGGTTGTCGTGATCACGGCGGGCGAATCGAAGGACTTCGGCAGCATGAGCCGCGACATGACCGAGGAGGAGCGCGCCTACTGGCAGGCGCTGCTCGAAGAAACGCACAACGCCTTCATCCAGATCGTGGCGGATGGCAGGGGAATGAGCGTTCAGCAGGTGCGGGAGTTCGCCGATGGGCGGGTGTTCAACGGCCAGCAGGCGCTTGATCTGGGGCTGGTGGACGAGATCGGCTACTTCGACGACGCGATCCAGAAAGCCGCCGCGCTGGGGGGCATTTCGGGCGATCCGCGGATCGTGGAGCTGACGCCCGACGTCAGTCTGCTCGATTCGCTGTATGGAGTCCAGGCCAGGCAGCGTCCCGGCGCGACGCTGGAGACGCTCAGGACGCTGGCGATGCCCACCTTTGAGTTCAGAATGGTCAGCCCGTGAATGGGGTGGCCCTGTTCGGTTGCGCCAGGTCGCCGTCTCAGTTTGTCAGGACGCGCTCTTCTTCTTCCTCGTGTTCCTCGTGCACCTCTGGCGGTGAAGGGTCATCTTCTACTTCGACGGGCTCTGGGATAGCAGCCGGTGCGCTGGTGACGGCAGCCTTGTGTCGTTTGTAGCGCGGCCTGAACAGCAGTGCTTCGAGAGCGCGCCACAACCGCCTGATAATCGAGCGAACCTGGGCGAGAGCATACAAACCCTCGCGCATTGCCTCGCGCAGTTGTGATCCGGCGGTTGGCTCGACCTGCCACTCCAATAGCGCTGCGCCCCAGGTCAGCCCACCGCCAAACGCGACCAATAAAACCGTGTCATTGGGCTTAATCTGGCCGGATTCGACTGCCTCGCATAATGCCAGGGGGATCGATGCCGTGGACGTGTTCCCATATTTGTCGATGTTGACGATGAACTTGTCCATGTCCATCTTCAGGCCGCGAGCCGCCGATTGGATGATGCGTAAGTTCGCCTGATGGGGCACGACCACATCGATGTCGTCGAGGGTGATGCCAGCCAGATCGACCACTTCCTCGGTTGCGCTTACCATCACGCGGGAGGCAAAGCGGTACACGTCCCGGCCATTCATGCGCAG
>JARRJX010000299.1:0-4426 GCA_037388645.1 Chloroflexota bacterium | reverse complement strand
CGATCCCCGGCTGGTCGCCCAGCACGACCAGACAGGCGTCGCAATCCTCGCCGAGCGCGTCCAGCCCTACCAGCAGCGAGGAGATCATCTCGCCCTCGGCGTGGCGTGGGTTGTCGACCACCCGCAGGGGCAGGTCGGCCACCTGCGCCTCGATCTCGGCCCGCCAGCGCCCGGCGACCACGATCACCTCGCCCAGCCCACTGGCGGCAGCCACCTGCCCGCAGACCTGCCGGATGATCGTCGAGCCATCCCCCCAGGGCAGCAGCAGCTTGGGCGCGCCCATCCGGCGCGACTGCCCGGCGGCCAGCACCACCGCGCCGACCCGCCGTCGCGCCTGCCACACGGGCGGCTCCTCTCTCACCGCGCCGATCAGGACGCGCGCGATGCGCGGCTCGCCCAGCAGCTGGTCGGCGATCTGGGCGGCGGCGGGCAGCCGATCCGGCGTGGCCTTGTTGAGCAGCGGGATGATCCGCGCACCCGGCGGGGCGTTCTTTAATCCCAGGGTAGGGTGATTCAACACGTCGGCCATCAAATCCGCTGTGACCCACTCCGCCGAGGGGCCGAGGGTCTCCCGGATCACCGCCGCCCCCACCACGTGCGCGTCGTCGAGCGGCTGGCCAAGCGCGTCCAGCCCTGCGACCGGCACGAGCAGGCTGGTCGAGGCCGGGATGGGCGGCTCGTGGGCGCGGGGAGCCTTGAAGGGCAGCCGCCGCGCGCCGTCCGCCTCGATCAGGATCGCGTCGACGCCGGGCAGCGGCGCGAGGTTGTCGTCCAGCCAGGCCGGGTCAAGCCCGATCGCCTTGCCTTCTTCCGGGTTCAGGTGGCGGTAGAGGAAAACGTGGCGGTGCCGCTCAAGCAGCGCGGGGAGCGAATCGGGGAGGCTGGGTGCGTCGCCGAGTGCCAGCGCGTGCGGGGCGTAATCCGGCTCGTTGGCTGCGACGCGGGTGGTGGTGGTCGTGATCACCCGCCAGCCCACCGCTACCAGCTCCCCGGCCAGGCGGAACATCGCGCTGGTCTTGCCGCCCGCCCCGACCAGCGAGACGACCTCCCCCCGCCTGATTTCCAGCGCCTCGGCCAGGTTCATAGGTGGCGTGGGCGTTTCATCAAAGCCGTTCCCGGATGGCCGGGCTGGCGAGGATCGCCTCCAGCGCGCCGCCGCCGATGGCGAGCGCCTTCTCCGAGATGGTGAAGCAGTATTCGGGCGCGGCGCGCGGGTCGACGTCGCCGATCTTCATCCCGGCAGGGACGTGCAGGCCGTCGTGTACCAGCCCACGCAGGACGCCGTCGAAAGGGGCGGCGACGGTCTGGTCGGCCACGCGTGCGACTGGCTGCCCGGCCCGCAGAGTGGCCCCAATTGGCTCCAGCCCACTGACCACGCCCTCGACCGGGGCGCGCAGCACGCGGTCGCGCGTGCGGCCCAGCACCCCGCCGGGGCTGCCGGTGTTCGGCTCTGGCGCGCCCTGCTCGATCACCCGCCCCAGGTTGTGCCCCCGGTTGGTCTCGATCACCACGTCGCAGTTGTCCGGCGCGATAAAGCCCGGCCCCAGGCCGATCACGAGCAGCGGCTCGACCGGGTGAGGGCCGGGGTCGGTCTTCAACATGCGGGCGTCGATCAACACCGCCGGGTCGTATTCGGGCAGAGTCAGCCCTTCCGGGTCGACGATCACGGCGATCTCGCCCTGGGATTGGGCAGCCAGCGCGTCGGGGATCGTCTCGACCCGCCGCGCGGTGATCCCGCCCACCGTGATCGCCCCCTCGACCGCCGCCGAGCCATAGGCCACCGCCCGCCGCACGAGTAGCGGGTGAGCGATCTCGGCGATCAGCACCGGGAAGCCCGCCCGGCATAGGCGGTAGGCCACCCCGGAGCCGAGGTCACCCCCGCCCCGGATCGCAGTCCGGACGTGATCGAACGGCTGGCGTGCCATTGGGGCGAATCAGGCCCCCAGGCCCGCCTCACGCAGGCGGGCGACCACCCGCTCCGGGGTGAGCGGGATGTGGTCGAACCACAGGCCGGTGGCGTCGTGCAGGGCAGCGGCGATGGCGGGAGCGAGCGGC
Source organism: Chloroflexota bacterium (assembly GCA_037388645.1). Lineage (GTDB taxonomy): Bacteria > Chloroflexota > Anaerolineae > Aggregatilineales > UBA3940 > JARRJX01. Next base: position 2,371 of record JARRJX010000299.1, on the reverse strand, counting down.
ATGAAGGGCATCTCGGCCATGCCGCGCACGCCCCAGGGGCCTTCCTTGTCGGCCAGCTCCAGGATCACCGGCTCGACGTGCTGCGGCACGTCCAGCACGCCGGGGATCAGATAGGTGCTCAGGTGGGGGGTCAGCACCCGGCCCTCGTGCATCTGGAAGTGCTCCATGATCGTATAACCCTGCGCCTGGACGACCGCCCCCTCGACCTGCCCTGTGACCAGCCGGGGGTTGATCGCCTTGCCCACGTCGTCGGCGCAGATCACGTTCAGCAGCTCGATCTGGCCGGTCTCCAGGTCGACCTCTAATTCGACCGCCTCGGCCACGTAACCGTAGGCGAAGTTCGGGTCGGACTTGCCGGTCTGGGGGTCGAGCGCGCTGGTTTTAGGCGGGAGGTACACGTAAGTGGCGACGGCGGGCCGCTCCTCCTCGTCGTGCCAGCGGCGGAGCGCCTCCTCAGCTGCGCCCCGGATTGAGTTGCCTGCCATAAACGTCATGCGTGAGGCGGACACGCTGCCTGAATCCCCGGCGGTGGCCGTGTCGGACATCACCAGGCGCACCCGCTCAAGCGGCACGTCCAGCGCCTCGGCGGCCATCTGGGCCAGCGCGGTGTGCGATCCCTGGCCCACCTCGGCGGCGGCGTGGCGCAGCACCACCTCCTCGATCTCGGCCTCGCCGTGCAGCTCGATGATTGCCGTGCAGCGCTCCGGCGCGCCGAAGCTGAACCCGATGTTCTTGAAGGCGACCGCCATGCCGACCCCGCGCCGTTTGTGGGCGGCGGTGGGCTGGCTGGCCGGTGGGCGCTCCCAATGCTCGCCCTTCTGTCCCCAGCCGCCCTCGGCGGCGCAGGCTTCGATCACCTCGGCCATCGTCACGCCCGGCGGCAGCGGGGTCTGGACGGTCGTCAGGTCGCCATCGCGCAGGGCGTTTTTCAGACGCAGCTCGACCGGGTCGATGTCCAGCAACTCGGCCAGCTTGTTCATCTGGTTCTCCGCCGCGAACGCGCCCTGCGGCCCGCCAAACCCCCGGAACGCCCCTCCGGGCAGGTTGTTGGTGTAGACCGAGTACACGTCGACGTGGGCGTTGGGGAAGACGTACGGCCCGGTGCACATCAGCGTGGCGTTGCCCATCACCTTCGTTGAGGTATAGGCGTACGCGCCCGCGTCTCCCACCACCTCCGCCTCGACTGCCGTGAGCTTCCCCGCGCGGGTTGCTCCCCAGCGCGTCTTGACGGTGACTGGGTGGCGCTTGTGGTGGCCGGTAATCGACTCCTCGCGGCTCCAGATGATCTTCACCGGGCGGCGCAGCTTGAACGCGGCCAGCGCGAGCACGATCTGGACCGACATGTCCTCCCGCCCGCCGAACGCCCCACCGATGGCGGGATAGATCACGCGCACCTGCTCCGGCGGCAGGCCGAGCGCGTGGCAGATTTGCTCCTGGTCTTCGTGCGTCCACTGGCCGCCCACCTCGACCGTCACCCGGCCTTTCTCGTCGATGTAGGCCAGCCCGGCCTCCGGCTGCAAATAGGCGTGCTCCTGCCAGGAGGTGGAATACGTCCCCTCGACGATCACCTCCGCCTGCCGCCAGCCGTCGTCCATATCGCCTTTACGCAGGCGGTAGTGGCTGAGCACGTTCCCCGGCCTGTCCGGGTGGAGCTGGGGCGCGCCCTCGGCCATTGCCTCGTACGGGTCCTCGATCAAATCGCGCGCGGCGGCAGCGGTCTCCTCCGTGTCGGCAATCACCAGCGCGATCTGGTCGAGCACCGTGCGGACGATGTCCCCGCCTTCCTTGGCGCTCCCTGGCCCGCAGAGCACCGCCTGGTCAGGAAAGATCAGGCCGTACTCGTTGACCGGCACGTCTTTGGCGGTCAGCACGGCGGCCACGCCCGGATAGGATTCGGCGGCGCGGGTGTCGATCGACAGGATGCGGGCGTGCACCCGCCCGGAAAACAGGATTTTCATGTGGAGCATGCCGTCCATCGCCAGGTCGCCGGGGAAGAGCGCCTCCCCGGTCACTTTGGCGACGGCGTCCACGCGGGGAGCGCTGTGTCCGATGGTGCGATTCATGCCAGATCCTTCTCTCTGCGAGCGTCAGGCACCGCCTGCAGGCGGGTGATCTCCTGGCTGATGATGCGTTTTAAGATGGCGATGGCCGCCGCGTAGGTGGGGTCTACGCCCCGGTAAGAAAGGCCGCCTGCCCCCAGGTTCTGCCCTTTGCTCAGAGGGGTATCCGAGGCATAGTGAAGGATGCCGATGTCAAAGTGGGCAGGGTAGAGGGTGACGATCTCGTTCGACGGGTGGCGCTTGGGCCGGATCATCTCGTAGATCGCCGAGAGGTACGGCCCGGCCTCCATCTCGATGTCGGTGAACCCCTC
>JARRJX010000298.1:0-4544 GCA_037388645.1 Chloroflexota bacterium | reverse complement strand
GAGGCCGACGCCTGGATCAGAGCCTTGGGCTTCTCCCCCGCCGCCCTGATCGCCTCGACGACCGCCCGTCCCGGTCCGACCCGGCTGTCGATGTACTGCTGCTTGCGCGCTGCCGTCCATCGTTTGGGCAAGAACGATCCGCCGTCCAGGCTCATTCCCGCCAGGTTGACGATCGCATCCGCCCCCTCGACCAGGTGTCCCCAGCCGTCGGCGCTCTTCCCGTCCCATCCCACAACCGAGACGCCCGCTGCCAATCGATCCCGCGCTTGTTCGGGGCGGCGGCTGAGCACCGTCACCTCGTGGCCGTCCGCCACCAGGCTGGCGGCCAGTTCCCTCCCGATCAGTCCACTGCCCCCAGGGATAATCACATGCATGTCGACACTCCTGATTCATTCCACGATTGTAAAGTGGCCCAGCCACGCGATCACCGGCCCACCCACCTCTTCGCCTACCTCGGCCCTGAACGCCTCCCGGTACGCCCCCAGGTAGTCGCGCAGCGCCTCGGCGCTGGTCTCGTAGTGCGCCAATCGCTCCGGCAGGCCAAAATTCTCCAGCAGCCCCGCCACCCACTCGATGTCCGGCCCCAGCAGGCCGATATCCCCAAAGGCGAGCGCGGCCTCGACGCTGCGCGACAGGTTCAGGTTCGCCTCGACGATCTGATCGTGCGGCATCCCCATCGAGTCCGCCGCCTCCCAGGCGCGGCTCTCGATCAATGCCCGCTTCTCGCGGAACGCCTCCAGGAGCGCCCAGTAAGCCGCCGGGAGCGGCTCGATCTCCGGCACTGGCGCGGGCGAGGCCAGCAGGTGCTCGACTTCCTGCGGGGCCTGTTCCAGGTTTTCGCCCAGGAAGTGCCCTGGGATGCGCCCTTGCAGCGCGGGCTGCTCGTTGAAGGCCAATCCCCCATAGCCGACCGCCACCCCCAGCCCGGCCAGTAAAGACGCGATCTCCAGCAGGTGAGCGGCGGTATACAACTGCTGGGCGGATAAGACGACCAGGTGCGGGCGGGTGGCCTCCACCGTGGTCACCATCCGGTCTTTCGGGACGTTCGCCCCCAGGTAGATCACTTCCCAGCCCCGCCGCTTCAAGAGGAAGGTGATCAGCAGCGGGCCGATGGTGTGCCGCTCCTCCGGCGGGCAGCCCACGATGATCCTGCCGGGGCGCGAGGGCGGCGGGGTGGCCGCCACCATCGCCTCCAGGCGGCGCATCGCCAGTTCCGACGCAAAATGCTCCTGCTGCGCCGAGATCTCCCCCGCGTACCAGCCTGCGCCGACCTCAACCAGCCCTTCCCGCAGGATTTCCAGGCACACCGTCTCCGGGGGGAACTGCGCGGAAGCCTGCGCGATCACCTGCTCGGCGCGCTGCTCGTCGAAATCCTGGCAGGCCGCCACCCACTGCGCCCGCAGGTCGGCCAGCACGTCGCCCTGTCCGGCGGAGATGGGAGACGCCGCGTCGGAGACGCCGGGGGTGATCAGGGTCTGTAGCGGGTCCTCGCCGTCCACTTCAAGCTGCCGCCACAGCTCGACCGCCCGGCTGATGCTCATCCCCTCCGCCTGGCGGCTGATCAGCCACTTCAGCGTGTCGATGTCCTGCTGGGAGTACAGGCGGTGCCCTCCCTCGCTGCGCTCCGGGGTGGGCAGCCCATACCGCCGCTCCCAGGCCCGGATCGTATCGGGTTTCAGGCCGGTCTCGCGCACGATGACTTTTAAGTTGTAGGTGGGTCTGTTATCGTTGGCCGCCATTGGCCCTTCCCAGGATGTGTCTGTTAGTGCTGCTCGGCTTCAGCAAAGTATAGCCGCCGCCTAGCAGATCGTCAATATAAAACTAGACAAAAATTGGACAATTAATCGCAGCCCCACTATATTCATGGGGATTCGGCGCTGAGTGGCCCTGTGGGCGGAAGCCTGGCCGGGCGGTTGGTACAATCTGTATGCGTTTTCCGCAGCCAACGTGATTTCATTTACCAGGGTGAGCCATATTATGCCTGCTCAAGTCATCACACCAGACACGACCACCACCCCCCACGGCAACCACGGGCGCGCCGCCCCCTTCATCCGCCTGGAAAACCTGTCCAAGAGCTACCAGGAAGGCGATCGGACGCGGGTCGTGCTGAAGGCGGCCAGCGCCAGCTTCGACCGGGGCGAGTTTGTCGCCATCGTCGGCAAGAGCGGCACCGGCAAAAGCACCCTGCTCAACCTGATCGGCGGCATCGACCGCGCCGATGGTGGGTCGGTGTGCCTCGATGGGCGCGACCTGACCGCCCTCACCGAGCGCGAGCGCACCCTTTTTCGCCGCAGGCACGTCGGGTTTGTCTTTCAGTTCTTCAATCTGATCCCCACCCTCACCGTCTGGGAGAACGTCACCCTGCCCCTGGAATGAGGTGGCGCAGGCGCGGACGATCTGGAGCGTCACGCCGGGCCGCTGCTCGACGCCGTCGGCCTGCTCGACCGGCGCAGCACGTTCCCCGACCGCCTCTCCGGCGGCGAGCAGCAGCGGGTGGCGATTGCCCGCGCCCTCGTCCACGATCCGCTGCTCGTTCTGGCCGACGAGCCGACCGGCAACCTCGACGAGGCGACCGGCGGGGCGATCCTCGATTTGCTCGATCGGCTCACGCGCGGTGCGGGCAAGAACTTGGTGATGGTCACCCACAACCGCGACGCCGCCCGCCGTGCCGACCGGGTGCTCTGTTTGCGCGGCGGCCAGCTTCTCCCCTGCGAGTGAGGCCCCCCCGGATCATGGCACAGGCCACCGCACCATCCCCCACTTTCCCCCGTGTCTTGCGGCACCTGGGCTGGCGCTATCTGGTGCGCCACCCGCTGCAAACCGTCCTGATGGTCGTCGGCATCACCCTGGGCGTCGCCGTCGTGATCGCCATCGACCTGGCGAACGCCAGCGCCAGCCGCGCCTTCGACCTGAGCGTCGATGCCGTCGCCGGTCGCGCCACCCACCAGATCGTCGGCGGCCCGATCGGCCTGGACGAGTCGATCTATGTCGACCTGCGCCGCCGGGGTCTGGTTCTGGCGGCGGCCCCCATCGTCACCGAGTATGTCTATTCCCCCCGCTTGGGCGACCGCCCCTTCCGGCTGCTGGGCGTCGACCCCTTCGTCGAGGCACCCTTTCGTAACTACCTCGCCGGGGATCAGGCCGCTCCCATCCAGGGCCTGACCGCCTTCTTCACCACGCCGGGCGCGATCCTGCTCTCTTCCGACGTGGCCGGGCAGTACGGGCTGAGCGAGGGCGACCGCATCGATTTGCAGGTCGATGGCCGGACAGAGACGGCGCTGGTTGCCGGGCTGCTCGCCCCTTCAGATAGCCTCAGCCGCCGCGCCCTCGATGGCCTGATCCTGTGTGACATCGCCACCGCCCAGGAGTTGACCGGGCGGCTTGGCCGCCTCGACCGGGTCGACCTGATCCTGCCGGAGGGCGAGTCAGCCGCCAAAGACGCGATCCAGGCCGCTCTGCCCCCGGACGCGCAGTTGGTCGAGTCCGAGGGCCGGGCGGGCACCGTCCGCCAGATGACCGACGCCTTCCGCGTCAACCTGACCGCCCTCAGCCTGCTCGCCCTGGTGGTCGGCATGTTCCTGATCTACAACACCATGACCTTCTCCGTCGTCCAGCGCCGCCCCCTGTTTGGTACGCTGCGCGCCCTGGGCGTCACCCGGCGCGAGGTCTTTCTCCTGGTGATCGGCGAGGCGTTCGTCGCCGCCCTGTTGGGCACCCTCTTCGGGATCGGCCTGGGGATCGTCCTGGGGCAGGGGGCCGTGCGCGCCGTCACCCAGACCATCAACGACCTGTTCTTCGTGCTGACCGTACGCGGCGTCCAGGTTCCCCCGGTCAGCCTGCTCAAGGGGGTGTTGATCGGCATCGGCGCGACCGTCGCCTCGGCGGCCCCGCCTGCCTGGGAGGCGGCCTCCGTCCCCCCGCGTGAGGCGCTTTCTCGCGCCAATCTGGAGGATAAAGCCGGGCGCACGATAAACGGCCTGGCGCTGGCCGGTGTCGTCCTGATCCTGCTGGGCGTCGGCGCGCTTCTTACCGATCTGACCGTCAGCTTCGTCGGCACCTTCGCCGTGATCGTCGGCTTCGCCCTGCTCACCCCGCTGGTGATGAAAGGCTTGATGCGCCTGGTCGCGCCCCTCTCGGCCCGCCTGGGCGGCGCGCTGGGGCGTTTGGCCCCGCGCGGCGTGGTCGGTGCCCTCAGCCGCACTTCGGTCGCCGTCGCCGCCCTGATGGTCGCCGTATCCGTCACCATCGGCATCAGCCTGATGGTGAGCAGCTTCCGCCACACCGTCGTCGTCTGGCTGGAGCACACCTTGCAGGGTGATATTTACCTCACCGCGCCGGGCGGCGCGTCCCGCAACCGCACGTTTATCTTCGACCCGGCGGTGCTCGACCTGCTCGAAAGTTGGCCCGGCGTCGAGCGGGTGGACAGCGTCCGCACCGTCGATGTCGAGTCCCCGCTTGGCCCGGTTCAGGTCTCGGCTGTCCAGAACCCCACCGCCGGGAGTGAGCGGCTGTTCCTCGCCTCGGAAGGCACCCCGCAGGAGGCC
>JARRJX010000297.1:0-4026 GCA_037388645.1 Chloroflexota bacterium | reverse complement strand
ACAAACGTGATAAACAGCATCACCAGCGCGATCATCCGGACGCTCGCCGGGGGGCCGGTTCGCTTCTCGTCGATCAGCGCGAGCGCGGCCAGCTCGGCGCGCATCCTCGCCGCCAGCCGCTCCGTGTAGGGTTTGAGCTTCTCACCCAGCTCGTTCGAGCTGACCGGCTCGTCCGAATCGAACAGCTTGTCGAGCAGGAAGCGCTCGAAGTCGCGCAGGTCGCCGCCGGTGCCCTCGGCCCGCTCGAACAGGTAAGAGCCGTCCTCCTGCTCGCTGATGCGCAGCGCGCCGCGCTCCGCCAGGTCGAACAGCGTCGCCAGGATGTGCCTGGGCAGGATCGCCTCCGAGACGAGCGCACCGGCCAGCCCCGGCGGCAGGTCAGAGGGGCGCTCGCTCACCACCTCTTCTTTCCCGCCGCGCAGTTCCGGCCCCCACCAGCGGATGATCAGCGCTGCGCCGCCGCCCAGGATCAACAGCCCGGCCAGGGCGGCCAGGGCGTTCACCACGCCGGGCGGCGTGCGGTACAACGTGCGCAGCAGCGCCCCGTTCCGCAGGAAGAAATAGGCCAGGATCGCGAGTGTAAAAACAAAGCCAATTGAATTTGATGATGACCGCCGCATGAAGTCCTCCTGCGAGTCGCTGATTACAGTTTGCAAGTCTATTATATTCGAATCAGCGCGCTCCGCTGGTGGTGGCGTGTACCGTCACGCTCAATCCAGCCGATTGAGGATGGATTCCGCCCATTCCTGCGCCCGCTCGATCTCTCCTTCATAGAGCGGCCCTTCCCTTTCTTCGACGTGGAACGTCTCCGGGGGGACGATCCGCTTGCCACCCAGCTTGCGAAGCTTCTGGGAGAGCTTCTTGGCTGCGGTGAAGCGGGACAGGAAGTCCGACATTTTGTAGGAGGTATCAAAGACGGCGTACGGCGTACCACGCAGGAGCCGCTTCGGCAGGCTCTCAAACACGGGCCGGACGGCTTCCGGTAGGTTCATGCGATGTGTCGGACTCCCCATCACGACCAGGTCAGCACCGTCCAGGTCGGCGGCGGTCAGGTCATCTAAACTGACGATGCGGGCGGCCCCCGCCGATTGGAGGGTGTCCGCAACCGCCTGTGCCACCTTCTGCGTATTGCCAAATTTCGAGAAGTAAACGACCAGCGTGTTCATCCGTCATAGTCCTTTCCGGTGCGATAATAGCGATAGGCGTTCACCGCCATGCTCCCCCACCCCGCCAGCGCCCTGAAGGCGGGCGAGTAGCCCCGCACCGGCGAGAGCGGCGTGAAGGCCACCTTCCCCGCCTCCGCGTCTCAGAAGAGCGGGTCGAGGTAGCGCGACTCGCCCCCTACCCTCACGCTGACCCAGGCGTGCGAGGTGATCTTCCCACCGGGGAACTGGTCCCGAAAGGCGTGGACGACTCTCGCCTCGAATCCCAACAGGGTGAGTAACTCCGTCAGCGCGTAGGCGCTCTGTTGGCAGTAGCCGTAGCCTCGCGCGAACGCCCGCCGGTGGTTGTCGAAGCCGTTGCGGCGGCAGTAAGCCATCCGCTCCCCGACCAGCGCCCGCGCCGCCTCGACCAGCGCCTCGCCCGCCTTGCCCGACGCGCGCAGTCGTTGGGCCGCTTCTGCAATCGTCAGATGCTCGACGCCAGGCCGCTGACCACCCGAAAGCGTCAGCGTGGCGGGAACGGCGTACAGCGGCAGCCCCACGCCCAGGGCAGCAGCGGCCAGCAGCGCGGCCAGGCCGATCGTCGTGATGGGATTCAACGAGCGCTCCTATGTCTTGAATGCTTCTAGCGACGAAGCCCGTTTAGCACAAAGTCGGCCACCTGGTTTGCACGCTGCCAGGGCTTCCCTTCATCGCTGACCTGTGAAGCTGTGCCCAGGTAGATCGTCATCAGCAGCGCCGCAGTGGATTGCGGGTCGACTTGTCGGAATATCCCCTGTTGAACCCCCTCGGCAATTATTTCACTGCCGACGAGTGCAAACATCGGCAGATAGGCCCGGTACATCGCCTCCCTGAATTGGGGGTCTGGGCCATACAGGTTGTTGACCATCACCTGTGATTGAGGAAGGTGGTCTGATACGAAGCCGAAACCTGCCTCGAAGAATCGCTCCAGGCGGCATGTCGGGTCTTCTTCTTGCCGGACCTGCTCGGCGACGTACTCCATGTGCAGCGTCGAGATATGCTCGATCACGGCGAGCATCAGGTCTCGCTTGCTGGGGAAGTAGTTGTAGATCGTGCCTTTGGCGAACCCGGCTGTCTGAGAGATTCGATCAACCTTGGCCCCACCATAGCCAAAACGGGCAAATTCCTCGATGGCGGCTCTCAGCAAACTATGGCGGGTCTCGCTCAGGATCTGCTCGCGTTCAGTTTTTTTCGGGCGTGGCATCATCCGCTCCTGATAATATGGGTGGTCACCCATATTATGCCTTGAGGTGAGTATCTCGTCAAGAGTCATGAGAGTCTGGCAGCCCATCGATATGTCAGAAAGGCGAAAAACCTCACCCATTTGCTGGAAATATGGCGCAAGATTGTGTAGCATTTGCTCACGAGTTATCGATACGCACACTCAGGGATAGAGGGAATGAGCTTATACATCTGGCAGGGGTTTGACCATTACTGGCAGCGAGAGCCGCACCGCCTCAACCATTTTGGCTCGTTCATCGAGCAGGATGGCACGAGCAGCGGCTCGGATTTTGTGTATAACAGCGCGATGCAGATTGGCCGCTTTCCGCCGGATGTCTGCCATGCCTACAGCGTCGTCCAGCGCATCGACAACTCAGCCATCCGGCGCGTCGACGGCAGCGTGACGGCCACCCTGGCGGGCAGCGTCGGCGAGGAGGTGTCGTTCAGTGGGGAGCGCATCACCCTGGAGCTGCCCGGCGGCGGCTGGGAGGCGACGGTCATCATGCGCGGGTTCGAGCTTGAATCTGTCTTCCCACACGGGTTCCACACCCGCGGGTTTGGCTTTTCGCTCTCGGAGGTCGAGCGCCAGGGGAATGTATTCTCCTTCGTGCCGGGCTGTTTCATCTTCCCCGACCGCAGCCCCGACCCCTTCACCAACCGTGATCGGTTCTACTGGCGCATCCTGCCCTTCCCCGACGCCCTGGAGCCGGAGTCCCCCACCGAGTTCGCCTATACGGCCACCCTGCATTATTCGGTATTGTTCGCCGAGCCGGGGGAGGCGTGCTTCACCTCGCACGACATCAGCGTCGGCCCGGCCCAGAGCCGCGAGCAGATTGCAGCCTCAAGGCGTATCCATCCCAGTTGGGCCTTTCCCGGTGAGCCAAGCGGCAGGTACCGGAGCGCGACGGCGGCCATCCAGGGATTTAGCTGGGAGCTGCTGCCCTGGGGCCGGACTCGATACGACGGGCGCTACCTGCGTAAGCTGGAATGCATGATCGATGGGGTGGACTACAGCCCGGACACCGGGGTGATGACCATCGTCCCCCGGATGGCCTTCAACAACTTCGGCGGGCGGCAGGGCCGCGAGCAGGTGCGCGTGTGGATCAGGCTGCTGCGCTCGCTGCCCCGCAAGACCAGCAAAGGCCGCCTGCGCGCCATCGCGCGCACCTTGCGCGGGAGCTACGGCTTCGACGCCTGCTACGATCTGAACGTCGCGATGCTTCAGTTCGCCGATGAGAACCCCCACTCCCCCAGCCGGGTCTACAACCGGATTCGGAAAACGGTGGAGGTCTCCCAGATGCTCTCTAATGGAGAACCCAAAGAGGATTCGCATCATGTAGGGGCGAGATATTGGAGATTAAGGAAATAACGAGGCAATTCCTGACCAGATCGCCTGAAGTCAACATCTTCTAGCATGGTAGAAAAGGAGTCGACTTTCAGTTGCTGAGTTGCAAAGTACCGCACTAAGAGGGGAATCCATTCGAACGCGACCGATTGGGCTTGTAGGGGCGAGATATATCTCGCCCTCCTACGCGATGTGAACACTGTTCGGGTTTTCCATACGCCCCGCCTTGGCTCAACCTCGCAACTGAGCGACTTTAGTCGACATTGAGCCTGATGC
>JARRJX010000296.1:0-10220 GCA_037388645.1 Chloroflexota bacterium | reverse complement strand
CAACTTCCTGGGCCAGCCGGGGCATCCTGACCGGCTGCGGCGCGATGGTGAGCTGCCCCACGTCGATAAGTGACGAGTCGAGGATGTCACTGATCATCGTCTGGAGGTTGTCGCATTCGACGTCAATCAACTGGAGGAACTCGCGCTGCTTGTCTTCACTCCACGCGATCTCCTCGATCAACAGGGCGGTCGAATAGCCCTTGATAGCGGCCAGCGGGGTGCGCAGCTCGTGGGAAAGGGTCGCCATCACCTCGGAGCGCAGGCGCTCGGCCTGCTGGGCGTCGCGGATGGCCTTCGCCTCATCTTCCAGCCTGGCCCGGTCGATAGCCAACGCAATCAGATCGGCCAGAGTCTGCACGAATGGCACGTCCTCTTCGGCAAACTCGGTGGGGCCTTGCAGGCTGCCCAGCACCAGAACGCCATACTTGCGCGGCCCGACGATCAGGGGGGCGGCGAGCACCCCCAGGATCGGGTTACCGTCGCCCAGCACCCGGTCGACGATCGTCCTGTTGGCCGGGCGCAGATTCTCCCTTGCATCGGCAACAGCCTCCCGCGTCGGGAACAGGAGCGCTCTCTCTGCGTCGTACGCTTTCCCGGTGATCGACTCGCCCGCCCTCAAGCCCAGCTCGCTAAACAGCTCGCGTTCGATGCCGAACGTCGCCACACTACGGAACAGCCCGGCGGCGTGGTCCCACAACATGACGAGGCCGAAATCAGCCGGGTCAATGACGTTAAAGAGCTTGCCCATGACAGCTTGAAGCAGTTCGGGGATGTCGAGCGGGGCGGTCAGCGTCTTGGCGACCTCGATCAGCGCGTGAAGCTCACTTTTCCGACGCTGAAGCTCGTTCCTGTTATTGGCAGGCATAGACGCTGGCTCTCGAACAGCACCTTAACAGACGTTTCGCGGCCCGGTGTTGGCTGGCCCTTTCCTAGTATAGTATAGATACCGCCAATTCAAAACCATCGAACAGGCCCCCGGAGGGTCATCACCCACCCGCCGCGCCCGCTTCGGGCCCCAATGTGGCGAATCACCTGAGCCGTGGTATGATCAGTTCTGCGTGAATGGTAAGGGCATTTTCGGGATCGCCCACTTCGCGCGTATATTTTGAGGGGGGTATCCCCTCGACCTATCGGGCAGACAAGCGAGCGGATGGCGTGATAATTCTGCGGATTCTGTATACGATCAGCACCGTGGGGCTGGCCGTCGTGGGGTTCAACGCGCTGGTGCTGGCCGTCACCTACCTGCGGCACCGCAGGACGGAAACCCCTCGCCCCGCCGTGGCTGAGGACGAGTGGCCGACGGTGGCCGTGCAGCTTCCAGTCTACAACGAGCGCCACGTCGTCGAGCGGCTGGTGAGGGTGGTCAGTGCGCTCAACTACCCGCGCGACCGGCTGAACATTCAACTGCTGGACGACTCAACCGACGACACGTCCATCGCGGCAGGGGACGCCGTCGAGCGTGCCCGCCGGGCCGGAGTATCGATCGTCCACCTGCGCCGGGGAGGCCGGGCGGGCTACAAGGCCGGGGCGCTGGCCTACGGGCTTGAGCGGACGGACGCCGAGTTCGTCGCCGTGTTCGACGCCGACTTCGTCCCCCAGCCCGACTTCTTAAGGCTGGTCATCCCCTACTTCATGGGCGACGACCGGCTGGGGCTGGTACAGACCCGCTGGGCGCACCTGAACGCCGACACCAGCCTGCTAACGCGCGCCCAGGCGCTCGCGCTGGATTCGCAACTGCGATAAACTCTCGGAGGACATCGACCTCAGCTACCGGGCGCAGTTAGGCGGGTGGCACTGCCTGTACCTGCCGGATGTCTCGGTGCCCGCCGAGGTGCCGCCCCTGATGATGGGCTTTAAGCGGCAGCAGTCCCGCTGGGCGACCGGCACGGTGCAGTGCCTGCGCAAGCTAGGCGGGCGGGTTCTGCGCTCGCCGCTCAACCCCTGGCAGAAAATCCAGGCGATGATCCACCTGGGCGGCTACTTCATCCACCCGCTGATGATCATCCTGCTGCTGCTGACCCTGCCGCTGGTCCTGGCCGGACAGATCGACCGGGTGACGCTCTCCGGGCTGGGGCTGGCGATGCTTGGCTCGCCCCTGCAGGCGACCATCGCCCAGCGCAGCCTCTACCCGGACTGGTGGCGGCGGCTGATCCTGTTCCCGGTCTTCATGCTGATGGGAGTGGGTATCGCGGCCAGCAACAGCGAAGCGGTTCTCAAAGGCTTCTCGGCGCGCCCTCAGTCTTTCGAGCGCACGCCCAAGTTCCACCTGGAGGGGCAGCGGCGCGCGACGTGGGCGGCGAGCCGCTACACGCTGCCGGTCAACAGCACGACCATCCTGGAGCTGCTCCTCTCGGCGTATGCAGGGGTGACGGCGGTGGTCGCGCTGCGTGCCGAACCGGCGCTGGCGGCGTTCATGGCACTCTACGCGCTGGGCTTCGCCTACGTCGCCGGGCTGAGCCTGTGGCAGTCTTACACCGCGCGCCGCGTGCAGGCACGCCACCGCCAGTGGGGGCTGCGCGGCAGCGAGAGCAAGTAGACCCTCCCTTCTCAGGAACGAGGCTCATCACTCCCGTCCTCAAAAATCGCCTCGATGGGCCGGTCAAACAGCCGGGCGATCTTAAACGCCAGCGGCAGACTGGGATCGTACTTCTCGCGCTCGATCGCGTTGACCGTCTGCCGCGAGACGCCCAGATAACCGGCCAGGTCGGCCTGCGACCAGTCCCGCTCGGCACGCAGCACCTTGATCCGGTTTTTCATTGGTATCTCCTCCGGGCCAGCACCGCGCCGACACCCCAGAAGATGGCCGCGACCGGCAGCACGAATATCAGGCTGACGTGCGGCTCACCCCCGAAGGCTTCCAGCATGCCATAGGCAAACGCCAGCATGCTGGTGCAGCCCAGGCTGAAGGCAAACGCCTCCAACTGGATGCGCCGCTGAAGCTCGTCCAGGGTGTCCAGGCCGTGCCTGAACTCCCGCAGCGCAAATGAATGGCAGCGCGGCGAACGTCCAGCGAAGGCTGCCCCACACCGGGTGGCTGCCAACCGCCGCAAACAACACAATCATAGACACAAACATCAGCACAAACAGGCTCATCCACAGCGCGAACTGCTGAACGTGTCGTCTTGATTCGCTCATAAAGACCTCCATCTGCGTCGTCCCAAAGTATCCTACACATATTGTAAAGTAAGCTTTACAAAAAGTAAAGCGATATTTACTTCACTTTACCACCACTCGACTCGCGCCGCCTTCGACTGTCTGCGCGGGCGAGTTCGCAGGCGGGCACGCCGAACGATACAATCCATCTTTGACTCCAGCCAACAACGCCATCAGACTTACCGGCATACTCGCACCAGCCTGCAAATATCACCCGCAGGCGATCGCAATCTTAAGCACGGATGTTGAAAGGTACAGGATGTCATCTCGTTCACTATTTTTGGCCGCTGCCGCGCTGATCCTCGGCGCGCTGGCCTGTAACGCACCGGGGGGCGAACCGGCAGGCGGCGCGCCCGACGTGACTGTGACGCCCACCCCCCTGCCGCCAACCCCGACGACCACTCCACCCACCGCCACGCCCCAGCCGGAGCCACCTCAGCCCACCTTCAGCGGACCGATCCGGTTCACCACCGACCCGAACGGAAACACCAGCCAGCAGGCTTTCCCGGCGGGCGTGGAGGAAATCTGGGCGGAGTGGGACTACGCGGGGATGAGCGAAGGCGACCTGATCCGGCGGGTGTGGTACCAGGACGGCACAGTGTGGATCGAGCGCGAGGAAGCGTGGGACATGGGAAAATACGGCGCGAGCGGCACCGTGCGCGACATCTCGATCTACGACTATGGGGGCGGGCTGCCCCCCGGCGAGTACAGCCTGGAGCTGTTCATCAACGGCACGCAGCAGGACGTCGACCCGGCCACCTTCAGCATCACCGGGGGCGAGACGACGGGCGGCACAGACGCAATCGCCTATCCCTCGCCTGACCGGTCCCGCACGGCGATCATCCAGCAGCTGGGCACGCTCGTGCTGACCCAGATCGACGGGAGCAGCCGGACGCTGGCCGAGCACGGCGAGATCATCGACGTGGAATGGTTCCCGGATAATGAGACCCTGCTGTACGTGACGCTCGACCGGGGCGACACACCGGAAGGCGATCAACGTGGTGAGCGACGACAGCTGGTCGATCAGCCAGAGCGACGACACGCTGCACGACCCGGCCATCTCGCCGGACGGCAGCGTGATCGCGGTGGTCGCCGGGACGGGCTACGGGGACGCGGGTATAGTGGACACATCGCTCGCCTTCATCTACCTGGACACCAGCCTGCGGCGCAACGCGCTGGTGATCGCCAACACGTTCAACGGCATCCCGGAGGACTCGGTGGGCAGCGTGTACCCGGTGGCCGGGGGCGGCCTGGCGCTGCCAGGCGAATGGGCCAGCATCACCGAGTTCCACGCGAACATGGCGATGACCTGGCAGGCGGGTGACTTCGAGCCGGGCGTCTACGCCTTCTTCATACGAGACCGGATGGCGGGGCGGATCGGCGACCTGCCGGACGACGTGATACAGTGATCCGATTGGCAGGTTAATCCGGAGTGGCGGGGCGCGGCTCCTGGCCGGACAGGAAATCCAACACCTGCGCCAGGACCGCCTCCGCCGTCAGGTGGTCGGTGGGGATGTAGAGGTCGCAGTGCTGGCGGGCGTGAGCCAGGCGGCGGCGCTGCACGACCAGCCAATCCGGCCCCCAACTGACGAGGCGGCGCTGGCGGGATGTCTCGTAGCTCACGTCGAGGTAGATCAGCACGTCGGGGTGGACGAACCGCTGCCACATGTCCGGCACGTAGGAGTGCTCCTGGGCAACGTGGCGCGCGTTGAACCCGGCTTGCCGCAGAGCGTCGACCAAGGTGGATTTACCGGCTGTGCACGGCCCGACCACCGCGACGGTTAAACCCGTCCGCTCATCTAACCGGTTTGCTAAGTAAAAGTAATTCTTTGTCTGAAACATCTGGGACGAACACCCTCAGCGCGCTGGCGCGCGATTCCACTGGTAGGTCAGGGCTTTGAGGGCAGGCAGCTCGGCCACCACGGCGATCACGTTCCCGGCGCTGAGCACGGCGTCCGGCTCCGGGTGAACGTCGACCTGGCCGTCGGTCTGGAGGAGCACCACCGAGACATCCAGATCCTCCCCAATGGTTGCGACCGTGCAGCCCTCCAGGCGCGAGCCGGGGGAGACCTCGATCCGCCCCATCGCCAGCACCCGATCCTCGACCCTGAAGGTCTGCAAGATATTGGTGCGGGTGGCCGCCCCGGCAAAGGCGGGCGCGGCGAGCAGCGAGGCGCTCATCACCGCGCTGAAGTTGAGCGGCCCGGCGATGCTCCCGGCAAACTCCTCGTTGAACAGGCGCATCACCAGCGGGACCTCCTTGTCTATCTCGCGGATGCGCGCCCCGATCTGCAGGTTGACCAGGTCGTTGTTCGTGCAGACGATCACCGAGAGCGCCCGATCCAGCCCTGCCTTCTTAAGGACGTCCACGCTGCGGGCGTCGCCGATAAGGACCGGGATTTTGTGGGAGCGCACCTCCTCGATCCGCTCGTTGTCCGGCTTCATCTCGATCACCACCACATCTTCGTCCAGCCGGATAAGCTCGCGCACCACGCGTATCCCCAGGTGGCCCAACCCGGCCACGATGATATGCTCGCTGTAGGTGGATGCCACCGATTCCTCCCATTTGTTCTGCCGCAGCCGCCGGTTGACCAACAACACGGCGAAGTCGGCCACGCCCAATGCCAGAAATACAAGCCCCAGCAGCGGCATCAGAAAGAAATATACGTCCAGGTACCACTCGCGGGGGAAGTCGAGCGTCGGCTGGAAAAAGAGCATCGTCCCGACGTAGTAGAAGGCGTCGATCAGGCGGATCGGGACCAGCGACGACCGGTTCCAGAGCCACTGGAAGCTGATGGCGCTGAGCACGATCGTGAGGGCAAACAGGGCTAGAATCCACCAGAACTCCCGCACCAGCACCCAGGTATCGCGCAGCATGGCGCGGGTGCGGCGTCGCAGGGGACGCTGCCGGGTCGGCAGGAGAGCAGTTTCACGGGCAGGCAACATGGATTTACATCCCCTCAACGCTCAGCGCGTGACAGCGAGCACGACCTGAACCGCCGCCATCAGCAGGTTCATCACCGCCCCACCGACGCTTGAGACGAACGCGGCAGTCAGGGCAAAGACCGCCCCGGCGTAGAGACCCACCACGACGAGCGGGCTGCGGGTAAGCACCAGCAGGGCGACGATGGCCTGGAAAGCGACTACCAGCAGGGTGAACAGCCTGGCCCTGGGCACCACGCTGCGCCGGATCAGCACGGCAGCCGCCGGGGACCAGGCCGAATCGGCAAAGCTCCCGAAAAAGGTCGTGCTGTTGTGCAGCGTAGAAGTGGCGTTGAAGATCGCGCCGACTAAAAACAGAAGGCCAACGCCGATCTCAAGGATCGTCCTGATGTTGCCGGGTATCTCCATCACTCCACCGTCAGGCTAACTGCACCGCCACGTGCAATAGAACAAAGGGCATGCGCCCCCCCGATTCGCAGGCCAGACGAGACAAAAATGATGCTGCAAAACCCGTCCTGGCTTTGTGCCGCCGGGTGCGCTGCCCGTTATATCGGCTGCACGACTGGCGCGCGATCCGCGACCAGTTAGACTCAAACGCGCGCGGGCAGCTCCCCGGCGGTCTTTCGTGAAACCACGGATGAATGGCAAACCTCAAAATCCCTAACCACCATCTCTGGTGGTGGCTTCTTCGGGATTTTGTCCCTACGGGAACCGGTTTGCTTCACGCTCATTCCGTGCAGCGCAGGTAGGCGTCGTCGATGTAGCTTTCGTTGTGGGCGAACGGCCAGATGCGCAGATTCTCAAAGAAGACGGTGGTCTCGTCACCCGTCGCAATGAAAGTGTAGCTGATCTCGGAATACTGATCATAGTGCCCGGCATCATAGCCAAACAAGGTGCTGCTCACGACGCCGCTGGCGAAGGCGTCCTCACCACCGCCAAGGTCAAGCCGTATTTGCCAGTGCGAGTTGTCACGATCCAGCTCGGTCGAGGTGTCTGAGGTGTAAGGCCCGTCAGTGCCGATCCAGGTGGCCGCGCTCCAGGTCTGGACGAACGCCCCGACCTCGCACAGCGAGCCAGGAGTCGTCTCGACCGTCTGATAGACACCGCCCCGGCAGGACTCGAAAAAGCACGACCACTGCTGGGCGGTCGACCCGCCGTGGATGCGATTCACCAGGTCGGTCGGCTTGAAGGCCGGGCGGCCCATCGTCAGGCCCTCCGGGTTGCCATCGCCCTGGCGCAGGGCGGGACACGCCTCGTCGGTGTACGGCTCGGCGCAGTAATACGGCTCCCAACCATTAAAGACGACCACCGTATCAAACAACACACTGCGAGTCGCGCCTTCGAAGCCGGGGTTGGTCAGCAGATTCTCCGCGTCGTCCGGCACGTCGCCGATCGGGACGCGGGGCGTGGGCGTGATGAAATCGTCGGTCGGCTCGTCGGTGGGTTCGTCAGTCGGCTCGTCGGTTGGCTCGTCGGTCGGCTCATCGGTGGGTTCATCCGTCGGCTCGTCGGTCGGCGTCTCGGTCTCAGTGGCGGTCTCCGTCACCGTCGCCGTGGGTGTTTCGGTGGCGGTGGGCGTCTCGGTCGCGGTGGGTGTCGCCGTGGAACCCTGGCTGATGATCAACACCTGCCCAGGATAGATCAGGTCCGGGTCGTCCAGGCCGTTCAGCTCGACGATCTGCTGGATGGTCACCCCGAAGCGCAGCGCGATCTGGCGCACCGTATCTCCGGCCCGCACGGTGTAAGTCACCGTCTCTGCCGTCGGCTCCGGCGTGGCCGTCTCGGTGGTGGGGGTGGGGGTGGTGGTGGATGGCGCGCCCTCGCGGATGGTCAGCACCTGCCCGACGTAGATCAGGTTGGGGTTGTCCAGGTCGTTCAACTCGACGATCTCGGCGATGGTCACCCCGAAGCGCAGCGCGATCGCGCCCAGCGTGTCCCCGGCCTTCACGGTGTAGGTCACCGTCTCAGCCGGTGGCTCCGACGTGGGCGTTGCCGTGGTGGGGGCGGGGGTAGTGGGCGTGGTGGTGGGCGGCGCGCCCTCGCTGATGACCAACACCTGCCCTGGGGAGATACGGCTGGGATCAGCGAGGTTGTTCAGATCGACCAGCGCGGCGACGGTCGTGCCAAAGCGCCGCGCGATGCTGAACAGGGTATCGCCGCGCACGACCGTGTAGGTCACCCGCTCGCCGCCATTGCCCGCGCCGGGGATGGTCAGCACCTGCCCGGCATAAATCAGGTTCGGGTTGGTGATCCCGTTGGCGAACGCCAGGTCGTCGACGCTGACGCCGTATTGGCGGGCGATCTGGTTCAACGTTTCGCCAGGCTGCACGACGTGCGTGCCGTCCCCCTCCTGCGCCAGGGCGGTGGTCACGCCCAGCAGCAAGACGGTAACCAACAGGGCTACACTCCACAAGCGCCGGATGTTTGTCATCGCTCACTCCCCCTTGTTGCTCACGCTCATTTCCTCCCCATCATAGCACATCACGTCGCCTTGACAAGCGGGATTCTAACGCAGCACGCAATCTGAGTTGAGATGGCCGTTTTCTGGTACAATCAGAGGCACAAGTTTGCGATCTGCGAACTTGGAGCGACTGAGTGCTAACCATAGTCCTGAGCCATAGAAAGCAACCACGTGTCTGACCCCACCCAGGAAATCTATGGTGCGTGATGGGCAGCCGGACATCTTACACTACGAGCTGGCCGACCCCGCCCGCGGCGATCCGGGGGTGTGTGGGGGCCAGGTAGACATTTTTATGGAGCCAATCTTGCCTCAACCTACCGTGCTGGTGATCGGCTGCGGACACGTCGGGCAGGCAGTCGCCGACCTGGCGCACTGGCTGGGCTTCCGGGTGGTCGTCTCGGACGACCGGGCAGAGCTGTGCAGCCCGGAGGCCATCCCCCAGGCAGACGAATACCTCGCCATCCCGCCCGACCAGGTCGCCGCGCAGGCCCCGCTCCACCGTCGGACCTACGTGGCGGTGGTAACGCGCGGGGTGCCCTTCGACGTGGCCCTGCTGCCCGGCCTGCTGGAATCCGAAGCGCCGTACATCGGCGTGATCGGCAGCCGCCGCCGCTGGGAGACGGCCCTCAAGGAGCTGCGTGAGAAGGGAATCGCCGAGGAGGCCCTGGCGCGTGTCTACTCGCCGATTGGGCTGGAACTGGGCGCGGAGACGCCGCGCGAGATCGCGGTCAGCATCCTGGCCCAGATCATCGCCGCCCAGCGCGGGAGCGAGGAAGCGCCGACAGAAAAGGTGGCGACATCTGAAAAAGCCCGCTAACCTACCCCAGATCAGACAAAACCTAACAACACCAACAGGCTAAAAACCATGTGGAACACCTACTACCAACCGGCCACCCTCGACGAAGCCCTGGCGCTGCTCGCCGAACACGGCGAAGCGGCCCGCGTGATCGCCGGGGGCACCGACCTGATCATCGAGCTTGACCGCAAGGTGCGCTCTCTGGACGCGCTGATCGACATCACCCGCATCCCCGGCCTGGACGCGATCACATTGGGGGAAGATGGCCTGATCCACCTGGGGCCGCTAGTCACCCACAACCACGTGGCCGGGTCGGCGCTCTTGATCGAGCGCGCTTTCCCGCTGGCGCGGGCCTCCTGGGACGAAGCCTCACCCCAGATTCGCAACCGGGGCACGGTCGCCGGAAACCTGATCACCGCCTCGCCTGCCAACGACACGATCACGCCCCTGGTGGCGCTGGGCGCGCAGGTCACGCTGCGCGCGGCGGGCGGTGAGCGGGTGGTGCCGCTCACGGATTTTTACACGGGCGTGCGCCGCACGGTGATGCAGCCCGGCGAGCTGCTGACCGACATCGCCTTCCGCCCGCTCGACCCGCAAACCGAGCGCGGCACGTTCCTCAAGCTGGGGCTGCGCCGCGCCCAGGCGATCTCGGTGGTCAACGTGGCCGTCGTCCTGCGCTTCGAAGGGGAGACCGTCGCCGAAGCAGCGATCACGCTGGGCAGCGTCGCACCGACGATCGTGCACGCCCCCCAGGCCGAAGCGTACCTGGCCGGGCAGACACTGACCGGCGAGGTGATCGGGCACGCCGCCGAATTGAGCGCCCAGTCGGCCACCCCGATCGACGACGTGCGCGGGACGGCCCGCTAC
>JARRJX010000295.1:0-4028 GCA_037388645.1 Chloroflexota bacterium | reverse complement strand
ACCGAAGCGACCGCCGAGGAGCGCCTGATTGCGCGGGTCTGCAAGCAGGCGTCGGTCAAGGCCGGGCAGGTGCTCAGCTTCGCCGAGATGGACGCTCTGGTGCGCCAGCTTGAAGCCTGCCACTCACCCAAATCCTGCCCGCATGGCCGCCCGACGCTGCTGCACCTCTCCGCCGAGCAGCTCGCCAAGGAGTTCGGGCGGCTGGGGCCGGTGTGAGATAAGTCGCATTTCAAAACCTATTGGTCACTCTTCGATCTTCAAACTGACCAGAGAGGCATATTAAGCATGGACTACACACATCTTGGGCGGACGGGCCTGGAAGTCAGCCGGTTGTGCCTGGGCACGATGAACTTCGGCCCGGAGACCAGCGAGGCGGACAGCTTCGCGATCATGGACAAGGCCCTGGACTACGGCATCAACTTCTTCGACACGGCCAACGTGTACGGCTGGCAGATGGGCGAGGGACTCACCGAGCAGATCATCGGGCGCTGGTTCGCCCAGGGTGGGGGGCGGCGCGAGAAGGTCGTGATCGCCACCAAGGTTTACGGGAAGATGGGCGAGTGGCCGAACGAGCGTTACCTCTCCGCCCGGAGCATCAAGCTGGCCTGCGAGGGCAGCCTGCGCCGCCTGCAAACCGACTATATCGACCTGTACCAGATGCACCACGTCGACCGGAACACGCCCTGGGAGGAAATCTGGCAGGCGATGGAGCAGTTGGTGCGCGAGGGCAAGGTGCTTTACGTGGGCAGCAGCAACTTCGCCGGGTGGCACATCGCGCAGGCCCAGGAGGCGGCTAAAGCCAGGCATTTCATGGGGCTGGTCTCCGAGCAGAGCCTGTATAACCTGATCATCCGCGATGTCGAATTGGAGGTTCTCCCGGCTTGCGAGGCGTATGGCGTAGGGGTGCTCCCCTGGAGCCCGCTGGCCGCGGGCGTGCTGGCGGGCATGGGCCGGGGCGGAGTCCGGCGGAACAGCGAGCTTGCCCACAAGCGCTATGGCAGCCGGGTGGGCGAGCGCCTCGACGACTACGAGGCCTTCTGCGCCGAGCTGGGCGAGCACCCGGCGATTGTGGCGCTGGCCTGGCTGCTGCACCAGCCGGTGGTCACCGCCCCGATCATCGGGCCGCGCACGATGGCCCACCTGGAGAGCAGCCTGCGGGCGCTGGAGATCAGGCTGGGCGAGGCGCAGCTTGCCAAACTGGACGAGATTTTCCCCGGCCCCGGCGGCCCGGCCCCGGAGGCTTATGCGTGGTAAGCGCCTCGCCGTTTTGAGACAGGCATCTTCGAATACGAAAAGAGCCGGGCAGATGATCGCCCGGCTCGATCATTGATCGGCTACCTCACGCCACGATCTCGACCCGGAGCACCGCCTGCGCGTCCGAGCCGGAGCCCTCAAGCGTCGCCCGGACGGTCACGTCCACGTGGGTCCCTTTGGAGCCGATCGTCCAGGCCCACTCGCAGCGGCCATCCTCGTCGGCCTTGAGGGAGTCGCCGGATAGACCGGTGGGCGGACGCCCGGTCGAATAGAGGGCCTGAATCGAACAGCGGGCACCGGCTTGCGTCTGCACGCGGATCGTGCCCATCTGTCCGCGGACGAAGCGCGTTGGCTCGGCCTGGATGGTCAGGGGCAGCGGCTTGAGCTGAATCTCGCGCGGCTTGTCAGGCGGGACGGCGATCGCCTGCTGCGGGCGCAGGGCGATCGAGTAAGCGGTGTTTTTCTGATGGTTGCTGCTGTTCTGTCGGCGTTTGATGGCGAGGTACAGCGCCATGCCTGCCGCCACGCCTATCACACTTCCCAGGACAAACAACATCGTCCGTAACACAACTGCACCGGCACTGCGGCGTCGACCAGACATATCCCACTCCTTCCACTCATTCCCCTATTAATCGTACCATAGAATGCTCATCTGTGAGGATACGGTTACCCTTCGCCGGACAGGGCATTGGTCATGTTGGTGACGATCAGGGTGGCGATCGCCACGCCCAGCCCGGCGACGATGCTGGAGATCGCGCTGTTTATGTCGTTGAACTCGAACTCGCCGGTCACCAGGTAGGTGATGCCAAAAGGCAGCACCGCCGACACGGCACCGGCCACCACCGCGGCCAGGAAGCTGCGGAAGCTCTGCACGAAGATCGACACCAGGTAGAAGCCCACGTAAAAGATCAGCGGGATCAGCAGGATGCCCAGCGATAAATCCCGGTACCAGGTGAACACGTATTCCCGGTCGATCGAGCGGGTGATCAGCGCGATCAGCAGCAGCAGGCCCACCCACACCAGCATCAGGATGGTGTTGAGCGCAGTGATCAGGATGTGGCGAAGCTGGTAGCTGCGCACCAGCCCGTAGTATTCCTTGTCGACCGTGACCCGGCGCAGGGCCAGCGACTTCCCCAGGAACGGCTCGAAGCGATCGGCGAAGTGCTCCTGGACGTCGGTTGGCAGGTTTTCGTAGTTCCCGGCGAACTCAAGCTCCGAGATGCGATAGGAGTGGTAGATGTACCACAGGATCGACAGGATCAGCGTGACGAACACCGCCACCTGCACCGCCGTGATGATCGGCGAATCGAAGTTCAGCACCCGCGCCACCATGAAGATCATCACCAATTGGAAATACTTGAGCAGCGGGCTGATCAGCGAGGCGGAGGCCGTCAGCTTGAGCGGCACCACCCGGTAGGCGATGTTGTCCAGGTCGAAGGCGTCGCGCAGGGTGTAGTCGGGCAGGCCCATGTTGAGCAGCTTGTTCTCCCAGACTTCCTTCCACTCTCCCTCGGCCTCGGCCAGCTTGTCAGGGTCGCTGCCGAAACGTTTGTTGATGAACTCCCGGTAGTTCTTGTGGAGCAGGTACTCGGTGACGTCCATGTCCAGCCGGTTGAACTCGCGGGCCAGGTCGCGGTCCGCCTCGCCGTACTCGATGTGCAGCAGGCGCGAGGCGCGCAGGCCGGTGAAAAAGCTGACCCGATCCGCCCCGCCGACGTTGCCGAAGATCGGGCGTCCGAACACCAGCCGGTTGAACCACCCCATCAGGAACGAGTTCAGCATCGCGCCCCAGACGATAGCCACCAGGATCAGGAATATGACGATCACCACTCCTATAAAGCCGCGCTGCATCTGCTCGCGCAGGGTGTGGCTGATCACCAGCGCCGAGAGGATGATCCAGAGCAGGTCGGTGAGGAAGAAAGAAACCGGGTTGAGGAACAGAATGTAGATGATGATGCCCAGGATTTCGGCGATTTTGCCGACCAGAGGCGTGCGGGTCTGAATCCCAAGATCACGGTCGTCGATCATGATTCCCCCCTTGAAACACCATGACTTGATGCAGCAGCGCTGTCCCTGTTCGGGGTGTATGTCATAATTATAGCACCGACCATTCACGCTGATATCTGCCCGTATACGATTCTGGGAAAGCGAATGACTAAAAAGGAGCGCGAGTGATGAAATACGGCCTCGATATAGCCACCGGCAGCGATTTCAGCGACCCGCGCGCGCTGGCCGACCTGGCCGCCGACGCCGAGCGGGCGGGCTGGGACGGCTTCTTCATATGGGACGTGCTCTTCGAAGAAGGGACGATGGACACGCCGGTCGCTGACCCCTGGGTCACGCTCGGCGCGGTTGCCATGGCGACCGACCACATCCGGATCGGCGCTTTCGTGACCCCGCTCGCCCGGCGGCGTCCCTGGGTGGTCGCGCGCGAGGCGGCCACCTTAGACCATCTCTCGAGCGGGCGGCTGATCTTCGGCGCAGGCCTGGGCTATCAGGCGCTTGCATTCGCGCCCTTCGGCGAGGAGACCGACCCGAAAATCCGGGCGGAGAAGCTCGACGAGGGTCTGGAGATCGTGAGCGGGCTGTGGTCTGGCGAGCCTTTCAGCCTCGCCGGGAAGCACTACCAGATCGACCAGGTGACGATGCTGCCCCGGCCCGTGCAGCAGCCGCGCATCCCGGTCTGGATCGCCGGGATTTGGCCGAACCGCAGGCCGTTCCGCCGGGCAGCGCGCTGGGACGGGTTATATATAGGCACTGACCTGGCGGATGGC
>JARRJX010000294.1:0-18929 GCA_037388645.1 Chloroflexota bacterium | reverse complement strand
CACCTTCTGCCGGTTCTACGGTAGGAGGAGTCGTGTCCCCGACCTGGAACCCCTGTGGGGGGATCAGCAGAATCTGGCCGGTATTGATCAGGTTGGGGTTCTCGATGTTGTTGTAGGCCACCATCGCGTCGACCGAGGTCCGGCAGATGTAGGCGATCGAATACAACGTCTGGTTGGGCCGTACCTCCCACTGTCCATCCGCGCATTCTTCGGGGTCATAGTCGGCGAGGACGGTGCCTGCCCCTACCACGGCAAACAGCAAGGCTACAGCAGACAATGCGGTTACTATGCGTCGGGTCATTGGCTTGAAGTTCTCCTTCTCAAGGTCGTTTAATTTCAATCTCTGCAATAGGCGGCGAGTTTACCTCAAAGGTGCCAGCTTGCACCACCTTTTCTATTGCTGCTCAGGAATCATAGACAGGTTGTTGTTGAAGTACAGTACCTGGGTTGGGTAGGCGAACTCAATCCCTTCCTCGGCGAAGCGCCGGAACAGGCCCAGGTTGATCGCCTGCTGGGTGTCCATATACAGGTCGTAGTCGGGATCGTCGACGTAATACAGAATCTCGAAGTTGAGGGAGAAATCCCCGAAGGCTTTGAAATGAGCCCGACCAAAGTCGACCTTCGGCTGCGCCTCGATGATCTTCTTGATCATGGCGGGGATCGCAGCCAGTTTCTCAGCCGGGGTCTCGTAGATCACGCCGATTGAGAACACAACTGTGCGCCTCTCCATCCCCTTGTAGTTGCGGATGCGGCTGTTTAGCAGGTCGGAGTTGGAGAAGATCAGCTCCTCGCCGTAGGTGCTGCGGACGCGGGTCGTTTTCAGGCCGATGTTATCCACGTTGCCCATCAGCTCGCCCACGATGATATAGTCGCCGATCACGAACGGTTTGTCGAGGATGATGGACATCGAGGCAAACAGGTCCTGGAGGATGTTCTGGACGGCCAGGGCGACGGCCACCCCGGTGATCCCCAGACCGGCGACCAGCGACGTGATCTCCACGTTCGGCAGGTTGTCCAGGACGAGCAGCCCGACGAGCGACCACAGCACCAGCCGACCGACGAACCCGATCGCGGCGGCTGCCGAGGCGGTGTCCGGGTCTTGCATCCGGTCGCCGAGCCGATAGGTCAGGATATGGGTGATCGTGTAATTGCCCCACACACCCACCTGGATGAGGAGGGCGGAGATCAATGCGATGCGCAGAATATCTGAAGCCGTGCCGGGCAGGCTGAGCGTTGTCGCCCCCACGCCCAGCGCGACAAAAAACAGCAGATAGTATTTTGTGTTGTCGGCGAGGTTGACGATCAGGTCGTCGATGTCGGTGGTGGATTGCTCTACCCGTGACCGGACGCGGTTAATGATGATCGCCTTGAGGATGCGCAAGACAAGCATCGTGGCAAGGACGATCAGCAGGGCGCTCGCCCAGGCCCAGAGTGGATTATCCAAAAAGACCATGTTCAGCACGTCGTTCGGCATATATGCGACACCTCCATAATAAGCAGTAAGCGGCTGTCAGACTCAGTCGGGGTAGGGGGTGACCAATCCGTTGGTATCTTTGATCGCCAGCACCATCACCGGCTCACCCTGGATCACCCCGTGCGGCCAGCCGATCACAAACCCCTCGTAATCGCTGTTTAATAACCCATTGTTGTCCCCTAGAGGCCGCCCAAAAATGTCGGTGAGCTGCGCCAGGGGCTGCCCCTTGCTGATGATCTCGCCCGGCGAGACCAGGAATCGCACGATGCCCGCCTGGGGGGCATAGGGGTGCATCTGACGCCGGACGGGGAAGCCAAGGCGGCGCACCGGGATATTCTCGATAGGCTCCAGCGCGTCCTGGAGCATGCCCGCCTTGCGCAAGATGTTGCGTATACCCGCCACGCACGCCCCCACGATGTCCGGGTCGATGTACATCTCTGAGCCAAGCTCGACCGTAAATGCCGGGATGTTTGCCTTGTTCAGAAGTGAGCCGCTGACAGAGCGATGCAGTTTTTTAGTGATGTACGAGTCGGCCACAAACTCGTTGATGACCGTGAAGCCAAACGCCCCAAGCAGCTCACCCACCCGGTTCTGTAGCGCCTCAGCCTGCATGCGCGTGCGGCCCGCGCCTGACGTGCTTCCCCGCTTCCGAGAGTAAAAGACCGGGTCGCGGAAGACAAAGGGGATCGAGCCGTACCAGGCGTTGTGCAGGTCGATCAGACAATACGGCCTGGTCTTCACGATGGCGCTGTAAAGATTCTGATAGGCCAGCTCAAGATTCGAGGTAGGCGAGAGGCCGAACCGCTCAGAGGGGGGCTTGGGGTGGAGGTCTGGCGCGGGGAACAGGCGGTTCGGGTCTGTGTTTTGATAGTAGGCCGTCCGCTCGCCGACGCGCAGCGCTGCCGGGTTCAGCGTCGGGATGGCGACGACCGTCCCGTGGAGCGAGGCGACCAGGTCAGGCGTGAGAAGCTGGTGGATCGCGGCCAGCCCGCTGTGTTCATTGCCGTGAATGTTTGCGGTGATCCAGATCACCGGGCCATCCCCGGAGATGCCCTGCCCGATCATGACCGGGAAACGGTCGAGGCTGCCCGTTGGCAGGGAGACGGCGTCGAACCAGCCGGTGCTGATCTCGCCTGGTTTCGCGCTGGCCGAGCCTATTTGCAGTGGGGACAAATTTACGCCTCCTGGTATTCTCTGGTATGGTGAGCAGTGAGGAGAACGAGCAACACCAACTGTTTTAGACCTTTGATCAGCGGCCCGGTCTCGATGAACTCGCCCGTCGTATGCGCGTCGCCGCCCGTTGTGATCCCGATGCACACTGACGGTATCTCGTTAGCCAGCAGGATATTCGCGTCGGTCGAGCCGATCCCCGGCTTGGACGGGGTGGTGCCGGTGTGGCGCAGCACCGCCCTGGATGCCCGGACGAGCGGGTGATTGACCGGCAGGCTGGCTGAGGGGCGGCTCCCAATCAGCTCACAGCTTACCGCGATCTCCGTGTTTCGCGACATCTTATCCACGATCCGGTAGACCGACCGCTCCATCCGCTTCAGTGTGTCGGCATCCTCAGAGCGTAAGTCGACCGCCAGGCTGGCCTCCGGCGCTCGCGTGTTGATCGATACGCCCCCTGAGATCAGGCCGATGTTCAGGGTGCTTTGTGGGCTGCTGGCTGTTTTGACCTGGTTGAGAAGGGCGGCCCCGATCTGGATGAGGTGATGGATGGCGCTGGGCCTGTCGGCGTGCAGCCAGCTACCCACTGGATCGGCGACTGCGGCACGATCCCGCGCTCCTGGATTTGCTGCGCCAGCCAGATCAGAGCGGCCAGGCCCAGGCTGTTGTCGCCGATGCCCGGCCCGTAGACGCGTTTTTCTTGAGTATCCTGGCGGATCGTCAGGTCGGTATCTTGCCCGAACACCGTGTCGAGGTGCGCGCTGACCAGCAGCAGCGGCGCGGTTGGGTCGGCCCCTGGCGTGCTCGCATAGACATTGCCCAGCTCATCCTGCCTCACCGCGCCCAGCCCGATCTCGGTAAAGCGCCGGAACACGTATTGCGCGCGATCCTGCTCGTGGAAGGTAGGCGCAGGGATGGACTGGATGCGGATCGCCTCGGCCAGCACCGCGCGCTTGTGTCCGGCCCATCCGGCGTCCATTGGGATGATCGGGGGCGGCCCGGCAAGGAATTGGGTGAGTTCATCCATGATGAGAATATTACCGGATGCTAGGCCAGCCAACCAGGATTTGTGTAGGGGAACAGGGCAATGGGCCGGGCAAAGTGATAGCCCTTTGAAACACACATCTCCCAGACAGGCAGCCAGTGGCCCTCACCGCCCTTTTCGGGAAAAATGTTCATGGCCTTTTGGGGCTTGGAAGCCGGTTTGAGACGGGATGCGAACGGGAGCATAACATCCTGCCAACCTGGGCGTGTAAAGGTGTCAAATATGTGTCAAATATATGGAAGACGATGACAAATTTTACTTGTGCTGAGGTGGGTGTCGCGCATATAATGGCAGACGTGGAGGAGGGTATGATCACAGGGCAATGATCCTCTTAGTAGAGCGATCTGGCAACAAAGAAGAAACCTTTGCAGCCTCGCTTGAGCGCAAAGGTTTCCGGGTGGAAGTTGTGCCGACTGGGCGGATAGCCCTTGAGCAGAGCACGACGATCCCACCTGCTTTGATTGTCCTGAACGCGCCCTCGCTGGGCACCAGCGGACTTCGTATGGTAAAAAGCCTGCGCGACAGGCATCCGGACCTGCCGATCATCCACATCCTGTCCGACGGCACCGCACCCGGCGATTACCCGCCTGGGCTGGCGGACGTCACCCTGAGCAACCCGTTTACCTCTCGCAAGCTGATCAACCGGATCAAGCGGCTGCTGCCCGACGAGCGCAAGGACAAAGACGCGCTTGAAGTGGGGCCGATCCGGTTCATATCCGGGGTGAGGATCGTGCAGGCCAATGGCCGGGAGAAACGGCTGACCCCCAAAGCGGCGAGCCTGCTCGAAGTCTTCCTCAAGCATCCTGAAGAAACGCTTGACCGCGCTTTTTTAATGCGCCAGGTGTGGGATACCGACTATATCGGCGATACGCGCACGCTGGACGTCCACGTCCGCTGGGTGCGCGAGGCGATTGAGCCAGAGCCGGGAAAACCCTGCCACATCCTGACGGTCAGGGGGGTGGGCTACCGGTTTGAGCCAGACGCCACCCCGGACAAAGACCCTTGATCGGTTGAAAGTCCCGGCAAGACAAACAAAAGACCGGCGGTGAGCCGGTGCAAGTGATGACGGGCCTGGGCTGGAAGCCCAAACACATCCCTGGGCGGTTGTTTGCCTTGGCTGCCTATTTCTTCGCTTCCATCTGAGCGAGCTGTTTCATCAGGCGCGATTTGCTGCGGGCTGCCGTGTTCTTGTGCAGGCTGCCCTTGGTCGCCGCGTGGTCGAGCCACTTGCTCGCCAGGCGCACCGCTTCCTGCGCTTGTTCCTGGTCGCCCTTAGCGATCGCGAGCCGGGCTTTCTTGACTGCCGTGCGCGCCCGCCCGCTGTGTACCCGGTTGCGAAGGTGGCGCTTCTCGTTCTGGCGCACCCGTTTTTTTGCTGACTTCGTGGTAGCCAATCTACTTCTCCTGAGACTCACTTATGATAATACACAAAAGACGATTTTACCTGGGTTTTCCGGGGTTGTCGAGCGCAAATGCAGCAGTTCGCCCTGAGCTGCCCCCTCCAGGTGCCGGAACGGGCGGCCCCGATTATAATCTGCGCAGTTTCGGGAGGCATGGAGCTTGAGTGACTCTCACAATTTGACTGACACAGCAACATGGGATGCGTTCGTCGAGTCTCCCTGGCCGATGGTGGGGCGATCAAGGCCGGGGCGCTGCTGTTGTTCCGCAGGCTGCCGCTTGGCCTGGGCACGATTGCCTACGTCCCGCGCGGCCCGGTCGTCGACTGGGGGGACGGCGAAGCGGTCGAGGCATTGCAGGCGGCCCTCGACGATGCCGCGCGGGAGCGGCACGCCATCCTGCTGAAAGTTGAGCCTGCCGAATGGGAGCCAGACTTCGACCTCGACGTGCTGCGCGGCCAGGGCTACCGGCGCTCCCCTCAGACGATCCAGCCGCCCCGCACGATCCTGCTGGATATCGGCGGAGATGAAGACGACATCCTGGCGCGGATGAACCAGGGGACGCGGCGCAAGATTCGGCTTGCCGACCGGCGCGGCGTGGTGGTCCGGCAGGGTGGGGCGGATGACCTCGCCTCGTTCCACCGCCTCACCCAGGTGACGGGGGCGCGGAACGAATTCGGCACGCATTCCCTGCCCTATTACCAGAAGGCATTCGAGTTGTTCCAGCCGGGTGTTCACGTCGCGCTGCCGATGGCCTCGTTTGAAGACCGCGACCTGGGCGGCCTGATGGTTTTCGCCTGGGGTGACACCGCCTGGTATCTGTACGGCGCTTCTTCAAATGAGGAGCGTGACCGGATGCCCAACCACGCGCTGCAGTGGGCGGCCATCCACTGGGCGCGCGAGCGGGGCTGCGCGGTCTACGACCTGTGGGGCGTCCCCGACTTTGACGAAGCTGCCCTCGAAGCGGGCTTCCAGGCGCGCCAGGATGGCCTGTGGGGCGTGTACGGCTTCAAGCGTGGGTTTGGCGGGCGGGTGGCGCGCACGGTGGGCGCGTGGGATAAAGTCTATCGGCCCGGCGCATATGCCCTGTACAGCGCCGCCGTCCGGCTGCGGGCTGCCAGGGGCCAGGGATGATGAGGATGACCGGACCAGACAAGCAAGAGCCAGCCCGAAAGTACTGCTTTCTACCCGCCGCGCGCGGCCTTCGCCGGACGTTCCGCGCATTGTGGACGCTGGTCGGCCTGATGGCCGTGCTGATCGGCGGGGTGGCGTTGGCGGCCCTTGTGGCGCGTTTCACCGACGGCGTGTCAGCTCCGGCTCGGTACGACGCGCTGGCGCTCATCGTTACCGCCGTGATCCTGTACCTGGCGTTCCGCAGCGTTTGCTCGGTCTGCGCCACCTATGTCACCTCGTCGGACATCGCGCTCGGTTCAACCGGCGTCACCCTCTACCTGGCCGACTCCCGCACCCGGCTTGTCCCCTGGGAGAACGTCGACCGGGACGGGATCAGGCCGGTCAAGCCCCGCCCCATGTTCAGACCGGTGACCGATGAAGTGGCCGCTTATGCCGTCCCGGCGAAGAAGCTCTCGCTTCTGCACGTCCTGGCCGGTTATTACTACGGGGTTGGTTTTTCGGGGGTGTTTATCGTGCATTCCGACCACGATGAGTACGAGCAGGTGATCGAGAAGCTTAAAGCCGAGGCAGGCCAATGAGCGAGAACCGTCGAGCCATGCAGATTCATGCGACGTCGGTCACTGACCGAGAAACCTGGAACGCGACGCTGGCCCTGATCCCCAACGCCCACGTGCTGCAAACCTGGGAATGGGGCGAGTTCAAGGCCAAGACCACCGGCTGGAAGCCGGAGCGGTTCGCCTACCTGCACAAAGGGCAGGCGGTCGCCTTCGCCCAGATCCTCACCCGCCAGGAAGGCCCGTTCAAGGTTAGCTACGTGCCGAAAGGCCCGGCGCTGGATTACGCCAACCGGGAGCTGGGGCGCGCTGTGCTGGAGGCGCTCAAGCGCCACGCCAGGGAGCGGACTGTCATCTTCCTGAAGATCGACCCGGACGTGGCGCTCGGCTACGGCGTGCCCGGCGAGCCAGGCGCTTATGACGATTCGTTTGGCATCGGGATCGCCGCCGAGTGGGAGCAGGCCGGACTGCGCTTCTCCCACGAGCAGATTCAGTTTCGCAACTCGGTCGTGGTCGATCTCAGGCGGAGCGAGGAAGAGCTGATGGACGCGATGAAGCAGAAAACCCGCTACAACGTGCGGCTGGCCGCCCGGCGGGACGTCGACATCTGCTTCGGGGACGAGAGCGACCTCGACCTGCTATACGATCTCTACGCCGATACCGCCCGGCGTGACGGCTTCGTCATCAGGCCGCTCGCTTATTATCGCCAGGCGTGGGGGGATTTCATGAAGGCCGGGCTGGCGCAGCCCATCATCGCCGAGTACAAAGGCAAGGCGATTGCCCACGTGATCGTCTTCGGGTTTGGCAGGCGGGCCTGGTATTTCTATGGGGCCTCCTCGAACGAGGAGCGCAACCGGATGCCGACTTACGCGCTGCAATGGGAGGCGATGCGCTGGGCGAAGTCCCAGGGGATGGTGCTGTATGACATGTGGGGCGCGCCCGACGATTTCCAGGACGAACAAGACCCGATGGCGGGCGTCTTCCGCTTCAAGGCGGGTTTTGGTGGGGTGGTCGTCCGGCGCGTGGGGGCGTGGGACTATCACGGACGAGGGTTCCCAGATGGATAAAACTGCCTTAGATTGCCTGGCGGCGCTGCCGCGCATTCCAATCGCCTATCTGCCCACGCCGATTGCCCGGCTGCCCAACCTGAGCCGCTACCTGGGCGGGCCGGAGCTGTTCGTCAAGCGGGACGACCAGACCGGGCTGGCGACCGGGGGGAATAAGACCCGCAAGCTGGAATTCCTGATCGCCGGGGCGCTTGAGGCCGGGGCCGACTCGGTGATCACCGCCGGGGCGGCGCAGTCAAACCATGCCCGCCAGACGGCGGCAGCGGCGCGTATGGCCAGGTTGGAGCCGCACCTGGTGTTGCACAAGCCCGACGCGGCACCCGCGCCTTCCATCTCCGGCAACCTGCTGCTCGACAACCTGCTCGGCGCGGTGATCCACTGGACGGCGGAGACGGCCCCCTATGAGGAGACGATCCGCCGGGTCGCCTCGGCGCTCGCCGCGGAGGGGAAGAAGCCGTTCGTCATCCCTTACGGGGGGTCAAATGCGGTCGGGCTGATGGGCTACGTCCAGGCGATGGTCGAGCTGGCCGCCCAGCCGGAGTCGGGTGATCGGTTTGACGTGCACCTGTTCGCCACCTCCTCCGGCGGCACGCAGGCGGGGATGCTGCTGGGCGCTCATCTGGCTGGCCTGTTGGACTCGACCCGGCTGCTGGGGATCAGCGTCGACCTGCCCGCGCCAGCCATAGGCGAGCGCGTGGCCGCCCTGATCCGGGAGGGGGCGCGGCTGCTATCGCTCGATCCGGGGGAGGCCGAGCGGCGGATCGACATCGACGACAGCTACATCGGCGAGGGGTACGCCATCGTCAACCAGGCCGACCGTGAGGCGGTCAGGCTGATGGCCCGCCAGGAAGGGATTCTGCTCGACCCGGTTTATACCGGGCGCGCCTTCGCAGGCCTGGTCGACCTGATCGACCGGGGCGTCTTTACGAAAGGGCAGCGCGTCCTGTTCTGGCACACCGGTGGGGCGGCCTCGCTGTTCGCGTTTGGGGCCGAGCTGATGACCTCCTAGTCGGCGAGCTGCTTTTCATAAAACGCCCGTACCGCATCCCCCTGGACGTAGGCCAGCTCGGCCATCACCTTGACCTCCATTGCCATCGGGTACAGGGCGAATATGTCGAGCTTGGTGACCGGGAAGAACGGGATGTCCTGTACGTAGAACAGGTCAAGCACCTTGACTTCCATGCCCATGTGGAAAGTGCCGCGCAGCACGTAGGTGTCGGTAAAACAGATCAGCTCAGAGGTCTTGGGGAGTGGCTTGACCTGCGGCACGTAGCCCCCCAGGATCAGCACCTGCGGCTCGGTCTTGGGCACGTGAAGCTCTGCGGTGGTGACGGCTCCCAACCGCATCCCCTGGCGCAGCGGCATCAGCGTCGCATCGTAGATGGTGAGCGTCTCGACCTCCTCGTCGTTCAAGAAAACGGATGGCTCGCCGCGTGAGCGAAGCTCCCCATAAACGCGGTAGTGGGCGGTCAACACGTCAATCGGGTATCTCTGGACTTGAATCTGCATGATGCTCTCTCCAGTAGACGCAGAGTTTATTCGGGCCGGATGGTGAACAGCGTCCCCTCCCCGCGCCCGAACACTTCTGGCGTGTAGAATTCCATGGCGGTAGACGGTATCACGCGGAAGCGCCCCACAGCGCCCAGCCTGATCTGGTAGGTGTATTGATAAGTGCCCTCCGGCAGAACGTCGGCAAACATGGTGGCCTGCTCGTCGCGCAGGTCAGTCTCGCTGAACCACCACCATCCCCAGCCACGGGCCAGCGGCGCGTCAGGCCGCAGGGTGGGGCGCTCGCCCAGCACGCTCTCGGTCTGCAGGCCGGTGTCGACCGCCTCCGCACCTGCCGGATAGGGGTCGTTGACGACCACGTAGTACAGGTCGTGGGGGGCGACGATGTTCAGCTCGACGGTGAGGATGTCCCCAACCCGCCCCTCGGTGACCGGCACCCCATTCTGGTTCAGGTAGCGGCGGCTGACGATCACCCCCCGGCTCAGCGCCTCGACTTCCTCGACCGGCAGATAAGCCTCCAGGTGAGCCGTGTAGTACAGGCGTCCTGGGCCATCCGTCCGCTCAATCGAGAGCCGGTTGACGACCGCGCTCAGCATCTCGCTGACGTCTACCACGATCTGCTGGGACTCGCGTACCGTATCAGGCGTGGCCTGGCCGCTTTGCAGCAGCCGCCCGTTCAGGTCCACTTCCCATCGATAGGCAGGATCAAGCTCGCCGCTTTGCCCCATCCAGTGGGTCAGGCCGATCAGCGCCCAGGCGGTTTCCTGGGTGGTCTGCCAGTGGTCGCCCTGGCGTGCGACCATCAGCCAGCGCACGATGTTGGGCGTCAGGTCGTGCTCCGGCCAGAGCTGGGCGAAGGTGTCGAGCACGATCGCCGTCGTGCGCGTGTTGGTGTTCCAGTTCCAAACGTCGTTCGATTCTTCCTCCCAGTGCGCGCCCGTCGCGCTGAGGATGGCCGCGTTCGCCAGGTCGGACTGGATGTTGTCGACCCGCGTGTCGGTGGGGTCGATCATCCACAATGTCTGGGCCAGCAGGCCGCGCGCCCAGTATTGCAGCCCG
The DNA here is from genome assembly GCA_037388645.1 of Chloroflexota bacterium. Lineage (GTDB taxonomy): Bacteria > Chloroflexota > Anaerolineae > Aggregatilineales > UBA3940 > JARRJX01. Next base: position 8,523 of record JARRJX010000294.1, on the reverse strand, counting down.
GCCCTGGCCTCGTACATCTGCACGGTTCGGCTGACGTCAGGCCGCCCGGCCTGCGCCAGCACGTATAGCACGTACGCCTGCCGGTTGAGTGCGTATTGTGCCGACAGGTTGTCCAGCGATTCTAGCTCGCCGGTCAGGTAGGTGATCCCGTCGTCGATCACTCGACTCTCGACGGTGGCTCCCGCGTCGCGGGCCGCGATCAGGCCCTGGACGACGTAGGCCGTCACCATCGGGTTGCTTTCGCTGTTGACAAACCAGCCCCACCCACCGTCGATGTGCTGCTGGGCGTACAACTTTTGCAGGCCGATGTTCACCTGTTCTTCGAGGTGGCCTTCTGTCGTCGCATCGGAGAGATTGAACTGGCGGAAGACCTGGAGCGTCAGCGCGTTGGGCAGGAAGCGGCTCACCGTCTGCTCGGTGCATTCGTACTCGTAGTGTTCCAGCCAGGTCAGCCCATCGGTGACGCTGGCCGCCAGCGACTGGTCGACGCGCACGGTGAGCTGCCCCTGCGTGATGTCATACAGCGGCGAGAGGGCGATCCCTTCCAGGCGCGCTTCTTCGCCCACCAACTGCCCGGCTGTTCCCACGATCTCCGGCACCTCATAGCGGTATACCGGGAGCATCTGGTCGTGGGCCGGGTCGCCTAGCGGCGGCTTCGACGCGTCGCTCAGCCCGCCCCCTTCAGCCCGGAACACCAGGTCAACCCACTCCACGTTCGGCTCGACCACGGCGGGCCATTCCACTTCGCTGCGCCCGCCTGCCGGGATGTTGACCTGCTGGGTCGTCTCGCCCAGGATCGTCACCCCCTGGGCTTCCAGCGAAACGGAGGCGTCGACCGCCGCGTCGGTGTTGTTGTTGACGACGCTCAACAGCGTCACTTCGTCGTCGGCCACCAGGAAGCGAGGCGTCTGAGGCCGGATCAACAGCGGACGGGTCGCCACAATGTCGACTTGCGACTGCCCGACCAGCGTGTCCTGGGTGACCGCGCGGGCGTCCATACGCCAGGTGGTCAGGTTGTCCGGCAGGGTGACCGTCACCTCGGCCAAGCCATCCGAGCCTGTGCGCACCTGCGCCGACCAGTAGGCGGTGTCCTCAAACTCGGAGCGCACGTCAAAAAAGCCCTCGCCACCACTGCGGTAGGTCACCTCCTCGCCGGGGCCGACCATCTCGCTGTCCGGGGTGATGGCAAGCTGGATGGTCTGCTCCACCGGGTCAACTTTTAGCTGAACCAACCCCATCCTGAATTCAGGCACCGGGTTGTCTGCGTCTACCCCTTTGACCAGCACGACGGAGACGAACACGTCCGGGGCAAGCTCGCCGGTGATCGGGACTCGATACACCGTCGAGTTGCTGCGCAGGGTGATCACTTCGTAGCTGAGGATGCTGCCCCGCTCGACCGAGACTAGCGCTTGCACGTCTCTGCCCTCGAAGGGCGACGTGATCAGCACCTCCGCCGTGTCGCCTGGCTGGTAGGTGTCCTTGTCGGCGATCAGGTCGATGCGGTCGCTGTTCGTCTGCCGCCAGGGCACAAACCCGCTGCCCGACACCCACATGAACGCGCTGCCCACGTTGGAATTGCCATCCTCGTCGCGGACGGTTGCGCGAATCTTATACGTGCCGCCTTCCGGCAGGGTGAAGTTGATTGAAGCGCGGCCCTGGTTGTCCGTCCGCGCCGTGATCGGGTCGCCGATCGGCGTTTCTTCGACGCTCCAGGTCCACTGCGTCCGACCGAACTCGTCCTCCTCCTGGACGCTGTACCAGTTGCGCTGCAGGATTTCGACCGTCACTTCCTGGTTGGGGACGGTCTGGCTTTCCTGGTCGACCACGATCAGGCTGGCCGACTGCCGCTCGCCCGCCTCCCCGACGTACACGTCAGGCCGGACGCCCACGTAGTACCGCCCTTTGTGGACGATGACTTCCGTTCGACCGGCCACCGTGATCCCGTTGACGTCCTCGACGACCGCTTCGATGGTCAGCCGTCGGCCCGTTGGGCTGTCGTCAAGGCTGGCGGGCAGGCTGAGGGTAAACTTTCCGTTCGCGTCGGTAGTGCCCGTCCCGTTGGCGATCAGCTCGCCATATCCGGGCACATACGTATCAGAAGGCCGGGTGCCCTCGTCGTAGTTGAAGTCGGAGAACTGGTAGTTCCCCGATCCCTGGTAGTCAAAATAGTAGGTATCGGCCAACACCGACCACATCACGTCGGAATCGCTGACCGGGCCGCCGAAGTAGAATTCGGCATCGACCGTCACCTCGATGGTGTCGCCAGCCAGCACGTCCGACTGCGCCGGTTCGACGCTCACCGTATACTCCGGCCTGCGATATTCGGCGACCTGGAATCCCTGGTACGTGTACAGCTCCCCGATCTGGACTTCGATCCCATAGTAGCCGAGCGAGGCGTCGTCGTCCAGCGTCAGCGAGCCGTTGAAGGTGCCCATCTCGTCCACAGGGAGGGACTGATTGGAGATGACGTCGCCCTGGTCGTTATAGATAGCGACGCTCACCGAAGGACATCGCCCTGGTCGTTATAGATTGCGACGCTCACAGAAGTCTGCAAGGGCAGCGAATAGCTGACGTCGTTCTTGTCGCGTAGGATTCCCCGGAAGAACACTTCCTGTCCGGGCCGGTATAGTGGCCGGTCGGTGTACATGTACAGCGTATAGTCCTGGAACTGGAAGTTGCTGCCTACACCGAACTCCCAGGCTCCAAGCCCATCGTCCCAGTCGTTCACCGCCAGGGCGTACTCGCCGTTCCCCTGTGCCACCGCGTACTGCACATCCCACAGGTTGTCCTGGTGAGGAGTCGCCACTTCCAGTGTGCCGTCAGCCCCGGTCGTCCCCCGCCCAAGGACGTCGTTCTCCCCGTATAGGGTCACGTCCACGTTGCGGAGCGGCTGGCCGCTCTGCAGATCGGTCAGCCAGACGAGAGACTCGTCAAAGCTGGTCTTGAGGGTGAGGTTGCCGCTGACGACCGCCATCAGGTGGCGGGTGTCCCCGTCGACTCCAGGCGAGTCGACGACGAGGAGATACAGGCCGGGGTCGAGTGCCCCGCCGCCTGGGCTGGCGATCGGGACTCTGACGTATCCATCCTCGTTGAGCTCGTTGTCTGTTTGGAGCGTCCACGTCCGCATCACCTGGTTCGCCGGGGGGACGTAGTCGTCGCGGGTCTGGTAGCCCTGCGGCCCGGCCAGCGTTCTGAACTCGTCAAAGGTCAGGCGGGAAAGCTGAAAGTCGATCTGGTCGATATTCCGATGCCTGACGAAAAGCTCGGTGGTCCGGCTGGCATCGTATAACCCGACGATGCCCCGGACGTTAAGCTGAGCCAGCGGGGGCAGCGGGCCGGTCGTAAAGCTGAAGGTATATGGCCGGGTGATCGTGTTGCCGTACGGATCGGCGGCTCCCGGCTCCAGGGTCACGGTGTAAAGGGTGGACGGTTCAAGCCCACCGCTGACGCTCAGGCTGTTGTTGTAGCTGTTGTAAAAAACGGTGGAATCTTCCGGCAGCGCCGGGTCGACGGTTAGCTTGTCTTTCAGCGAATCCTCGTCCATCGGCGAGGCAAAGAACAGCACGATCCCGTACAGCTCCGCGTCCTGCTCGCCGTTAAAGGGGGAGGTGTTCACGACGGCGGGCGTAGCGACGGTGGTAAACTGCCAGACGGACGGGCTGCTCAGGGTGACCTGGCCGCTCGCGCTGCGCGCGCTGGCATCAACACTGGCCTGGTATGCGCCATCAAGGTGCAGCCGCGCGCTGGGCGTGAAGGTCATCACGCGCCTGTCCTCATCCCAGGAGAACGCGCCTCTGGTACCCAGTCCACTGTTGGTATCGACCAGCGAGAACGCATCCTGCGTGCTGATGGAATCCATCGCCTGGTTGAACTCGACGGTGATCTCCCCATCCAGGGGGAAGTCGGTGACGCCGCTGGTCGGCGACACCGAGACGATCTCAGGTGGCAGGGTGGTGAAATTCCAGGCGTAGGTGGATTCGAGCACGCCCCCGGTTTGATCGGTTAGCCCGGCCTCAACAGAAACCTGATAGGACTGCCCCCCGGCCAGCGGTTGAGAGGGATTCCAGGTGTAGATGCTGGTATTCACCCATTCGCCGCTGCCGGGGATGTCCGGTTCGAAGCTCAGCGGGTGGGGCAGGGTCGACATGTCCTCGCTGATCACCAACGGCACCACCGGGCGGTTGAAAAAGACCGTGATGACCGAGTTGGTCTCGACGGCGTTGGCATCTGGCGCGGGGAACGTGTCGCCGACCTCAAGGAAACCGACCGTCTGGATATCCAGGCGTGCCGGGGATTCGAAGGACAGGCCCTCGGCGCTGCGCGCGCTGGACTCGACCGTCACCCGGTAGTGCATCGCCCGGCCAATTGATCCGGGGCGCGGGGTGATGCGCAGCGTCGAATCGTCCACCCAGGTCAGGTCGGCCTCGACCGCCGGTTCGATTCGCAGGGCCTCTTCCACGCTGCCGCGATCCATCGGCTGGTCGAAGTAAATGTCGATGCTGCCATCCAGGGGCAGCTCCTCGCCGGGGAATGGCTGCTGGGCGATGACCTTTGGCGTTGTGGGGGGGAGTGTGGAGACGTCGACGGTGGGAGTGGGTGGAGCTGCTTGAGGCTCCGCCGTGCGGCGGCCTGGCAGGTTGCAGGCGATCGCTGCCAGCGTGAGAACGGTCAGGACAATCGACATCAATCTGGAACGCTGCCGGGATTGTTGCATTAAATAGTCACCTCGGGTTGCTCGATACCAGTTTTCGACTCCATTATATGCTGCCCCGGCTATGACGCAATTAACGAGGTGGGCAGTGAGCGTATGTAAAAAACGACGCGCCGGTCGAATCACCGGCGCGCCGCAACAGTTTGACAGTCGGACGATGGGTCAGGGCGAGACGACCCGGAACACCGTCGGGATGTTGGCCTGCGTATCCTGGTAGAACTTGTCGTAGCTCTGCGTGCCGATTCCCAACTGTACGTTCTGGACGTAATCTGAGCCACCGGTCGGCGCATGGGCGGGCGCGCTGGCGCACATCGTCATCGTGACCAGCTTGCACACCCCGCTGGAGTCGTCACATTCGCCGGGCAGCACGTCCCCGTCGATCCCCACGTTGATGAAGTCCGGGACTGCGCTGCGCAAGAACTGGTAGGCGATGACGCCAACTGTCGATGCGGTGTTATCGTAGTCAAACCCTGGGATCGGGCTGCTGGTGCTGTCGACGTTGAACGCCTGCGGCATCTCCCAGGTGAACGTCTCGCACTCCGGTGCTGCCCCGGCGGTGAGGATGAACTGGAGCGAGCCTGCGGGCGCTTCCGCCGCGATCGGCGTTGGCGTGGGTATCGACTCTGTCTCTCCCTCGTCTCCCTCTTCTTTGGTCGGCGTGAGCGTCACCTCGGGGGTGGGGATTTCCTGGGCCAGCGGGATGCGGGCGATCTGAATGGGACCTTCGAACTGCGTCAGGCGAACCCATCCCTCTTCACCCGCTGCCGTCCGTCCAAACAGCCAGTTCCCCGGTAAGTCGCGACCGAGAATCAGGAACTGCTCGCCAGCAGCCAGCCGAATGATGTCGGGGAACTCCAGCCCAGGCCCTTCCCGCAGGTTGGACGAGAACTCCAAGACCCCCTGATTGTCAAAGCTGGAGGTCGGCTCCGGCGTTTCAGCGCCTTCCGTCGGGGTTGGTGTCTCCTCCGGCAGCGGGGTGGGGGAGGGCAGGAAAGTCGCCGTCGCCGTGGGGAAGGGGGTGTACGTCGGCAGAGCGGTGTAAGTAGGTAGCGGCGTGTAAGTCGCTATCTCTTCTGCCGACTGGCTTCCGCCTACAACGCCACAGCTAACCAGAAAAACTGCCAGGCAGGCGGTGATTGTCGCAGCTAACTTGTTCACTATGGATTATCCTCTTGATTGACAATAGTTTCGATCAGCTTGACGCTGACCGGCGTAAATTGTACCCTGCGTTCGCTGGAACGCAACAGTGCCTGAGTCAGTCTGTAAGCCGCGTTCTGTCCGGGGCAGTGCCACTGGCAGCGCCCCTGGGCGGCCATCTATCTGGGACGGGCGTTACCACCCGCCTCAAGCAACCTACCCGAAACTCGAATGGCGCGAGCAGCGCCTCGTTTCTACTTGGTCTTGCTACTGGTGGGGTTTGCCTGGCCGTGCCTGTTGCCAGGCACGCCGGTGTGCTCTTACCACGCCGTTTCACCCTCGCCGTGTCGACCCGAAGGCCGACGTTGGCAATACGCTTCTCTGTGGCACTATTCCGTCAGGTCGCCCCGCCTGGCTGTTCTCTGTGGCACTTTTCCGTCAGGTCGCCCTGCCTGGCCGTTAGCCAGCACCATGCTCTGTGTAGCGCGGACTTTCCTCAGGTCTCGACGCCCCATGCCGGGCCGTCCGACCCGCGACCGCCTGACCAACTCAGACACAGTACCAGTATAACGAAAAGCGGATTTCTCAACGACATACCGGCGCATGTTGCGCACGCCGCCCATGAAGACGAAGCCTCGCAACCGGCGAGGCTTCGTGCTGTCGATTCGATTGATCGGGGGGCTGCGTCAGGCTGCGCCCGCCTCGACAGGTTCCTCGTTGGAGGTTGAGCGGCGCAGGTTGAGGACGATTTTGATCAGGTCAAACCAGAACGGCGCGCCGAGTGACACCGCGGCGATGGTTAGAGTGAACCCTACGAGCTTCAACAAAATCGCGCCTGGTGTTCTGGGCAGCGCCCGTAAATCGTCTGGATTCTCAGGCTTGGCCTGCCATCCAAGAGGAAGCTCGATGTTCTCCAGGCTGGTGTCATGGGCAGCCAGGATCGTCTCTCTGGCCTCCGCAGTATCCAGTGACTCCGAGTCGTTGGCGATGGTGTCGGCAATCGCCACAAGGGCGGCGCGGGCTGCCGGGTCGTTCCACAGCAACTGGGCTGACATGATCGTATCGGCGTTTAGCGCCACGACCAGCAAGGTTGCCAGGATGGTGATCAGGATTCTGGCCCAGCTCCGATACCAGCCGGTGACACGATCCATCGTGTTGTCAAACCATTCCCCCACGCTGGCATAAAACTTATCGTAGCTCCCTTTAGCCTCGTCGAGCAGGGTAAGCAGCGCGCCTCTCACCCGCAGCTGGGTTGGCAGGCGTTCTATCGCGGCTCGAATATCGGCCAGCGGGTCCTGATGATAGGCGATCTCCAACAGGGTATCCTTGATCCCGCTTTCGATGTCTGGCGGCAGCCGGTCGATCACGTTCTTGACGTAGGCCAGCGGGTAGTCCGCCTGGGTCACGCGGATGAGCGCCAGCCGGATGTCCTCCGGGAATGTGGATGGCAGGCTGGCGACCTGCGCTTCGAGGCGATCTCTTAATATCGGGAGCAGCTGCTCGACCGGTCGGAGCAGCGACAGTGGAGCGCGGTCTTCGATCGTCTCCAGCAAGACCGTCGAGAACGTTTCGGTGGGGATGAAGGTGGGCTTGCGCCTTTTCCCACCGCGATAGCTCAGCGATTTGATCAGCGGGTGGTCGAAAATCTCGGTGGTCAGCTCCGTGCTGGTCTCTTCGCCCAGCATGTGGCGGATGCCGTCCCAGAGATGTCTGGCCCGCATCGACACGATCAGCGCGATCAATTCATTCACCTGGGAAGTGACCAGGCTTAACAGGACATAGAGCAGGATGAGGCTGATGCCGACTTCCAGGATGGGCGTGCCAAACGAACCGAACATGATGCCACCTCTCAGCTTCAAGCGATTGCCCGCCAATAAAACCAGGCTGGATGTGATCTACAGTACGATAGGTTCAAACAGGAGTCAAATGAGAGCCTTCCCCCGGAAGAGCCTTCCCCCCGGAAGCGCCCTCGTTGACGGGAGCCAGTGAGTCGCCCCGACTGCTAAACCGGTGCGCCCGATCATTCGTCCGGCTGCGCCGGTTTGAACCGTCCCAGGGCAGCCAGGCCCAGCACGACGATCCCCGCCGTGAGCAGCAGCGCGCTGCATATTGGCGTGATGTCGACCATAGCGTGGCGCAAGAACAGGCCGATCGATGAGTCTGCCTGGGGGTCTGCAGAGGAAAGCGCCATGTTCACCAGGAGGCTGATGCCAAATGGCAGTATGCCCAGTACCATCAAGGCAATTCCGAGGACAACCGGGTTCGTTTTTCTCAACTGCATAATCCCTCACCTCAAGTGCTAGGAGCTTTGAGTCTCAACGCTCGACTCTCCAGCCTGGGGCTGCTGCCCGGTGCTGAACGTGGCCTGGTGAAGGCGCGCGACCAGACCAAAGAGCTTGTCTCTTGCTACAATAATCATAACCAGCCCATATGTCAATGAGAAAACGATCCCCTTATAGATCATCAAGGTCAGGCGTTCGGGGGGTGTGAAGAGCCGTAGAGCCAGGTACACCGACCCGGCGGCCAGCGCGGCGGCAAGCACCGGGGCGAGGAAGATTTGTGCATAGTTGATGTCGACTGTGTCGCGCAGCAGGCCGTCATAGAGCACGTAAAAGCCGATGGCGACCGTAATCCCGGCGCTGAGCGCTGCCCCGTTCGCCCCCCATAACAGCGTA
>JARRJX010000293.1:0-4031 GCA_037388645.1 Chloroflexota bacterium | reverse complement strand
GTAAGGCCCAGGGGCATGAGCGGTGGGGCCGCAAAGCGAGGGGGGGTGGGGGCAAAATCAGGGGGGCGCTGCTGTGCGGGGCAGCCGCCAGTGGTGACCTTCCCCTGATTTTCCGGACAGGAAAAATGTCTTAGACTGGAGAAATCAGGAGCAAGGGAAATGAACAACAGACAGTATCGGACATACACGGAAGAATTCAAGCTGGAGGCGCTGGAGCTGCTGGAAAGCAGTGACAAGAGTGCGGCCCAGATCGAACGAGACCTGGGGATCACGAAGGGGCTGCTGCTGAAGTGGCGCGACCGCTACCAGGTGAAGCGGGAAGGCGGGCAGGCCCAGCTTGCGCCGAGCGACATGGCGGAGGCGCAGGCAGAGATCAAACGGCTGAGGCGGCAGTTGAGGGTCGCGGAAGAGGAGCGGGACATCCTAAAAAAAGCCGTGAGCATTTTCAGCAAGCTGGAGCGGTAAGCTATGCGTTCATCAGTGCGCATGCGGGAGAGCACGCGGTGAGCCGGATGTGCCGGGTGTTGAAGGTCTCGACGAGCGGCTACTATGAGTGGCGCGAGCGCCCACCCTCGGCCCGCGAGCAGGCCAATGAGCGGCTGCTGGCGGCCATTCGACGGGTGCATGCTGATAGTCGGGGCACCTATGGCAGTCCGCGTGTTCGGGCCGCGCTGCGACGCGAAGGTCTGTGTGTGGGTAAGCACCGGGTGGCTCGCCTGATGCGGCGGCACGGGATCGCTGGGGCAAAGCCGAAGCGCAAACGCCCGGTCACCACGCAGCGGGATGGCCGTGCACGGGCGGCTCCGAACCTGCTGGCTCAGGATTTCGTCGCCACGCGCCCGAACGAAAAGTGGCTGGCGGATATCACCTATATCGACACCAATGAAGGCTGGCTGTATCTCGCCGCCGTGCTCGACCTGTTCTCCCGTGCCATTGTCGGCTGGTCGATAGCCGACCATCTGCGCTCGGAATTGGTCGAAGATGCCCTCAAGATGGCGCTGGGCCGCCGCTTCCCGCTGGATGGGCTGCTGCACCACTCCGACCGGGGCAGCCAGTACACCAGCCACTTGACCCAGTCCTTGCTGGCCGAGCACGGCATCCAGGTCAGCATGAGCGGCGTCGGCAACTGCTATGACAATTCCCCGATGGAGAGTTTCTTTGGCACTCTCAAGACCGAGTGTGTCACCTACCGCTTTGCCTCCCAGGCTGAGGCCCGCCGGGTGATCTTTGAGTACCTGGAGGTCTGGTACAATCGCCAACGCCTCCACTCTGCCATCGGCTATTGGTCCCCGGTGGAGCTTGAACGCCTTTTCTACGAAACAAAATGTGTCCGGTAAACCGGGGTAAGGTCAGCTCCTGTGATTAGTCGAGGGGAGCATTTTTCGTTGGAATGCGGATTGTGCAGTATGGTTGAGCCAAGGCGAAGTTCGTCCGCAGGGAGCATTGCCTCTTGACAATATCCCATTCCTGTGGCTACATGAGACAATAATCGTCCGCCCATCCCGACCGATTCCAAACCCCACACTACGAGGAGAGGGCTATGCCATCATTGTTGAAGCGGCTGCCGCTTGGTGCCATTGTCGACGTTCTGATGCCCGTTCTGGCCGTGCTGGGTGCGCTGCTGGTCGGCGCTTTGATGCTGATCGCGCTGGGTGCTAACCCGGTGGAGGCGTATGGCGCACTCCTGGAAGGGGCCTTCGGCAGCGCGAATGCCATTGCCGAGACGGCGGTCAAGGCCACGCCGTTGCTCCTGGTCGGGCTGGGCATCTGCATTTCCTTCCGGGCCAACGTGATCAACATCGGCGGCGAGGGGCAGATGGTGGTAGGCGCGCTGTTCGCGGTGGCGGTCGCCCTGGCCGCGCCTAACCTGCCGCCGCTGCTGCTGCTCCCGGCGGTGCTGCTGGTCGGCTTCCTGGCCGGTGGCCTGTGGGGGGGCATTCCGGGCGTGTTGAAAGCGTACCTGAACGTCAACGAGATTCTGAGCACGATCATGCTCAACATCGTAGCTGTGCAGGGCATGAACTTCCTGCTGCGCGGCGCGATGATCGACCCCGCTGAGATCGAGGCCGGGACCCGCATCCCCCAGACGATGCGCCTCTCCCCGGCGGCTGACCTGCCGGTGCTCGTCCCGGATACGCGCCTGCACCTGGGGGTGATCATCGCCTTGGTGCTGGCCGTGTTCGTCTATATCTTCCTGTGGCGAACCACAATCGGCTACCGCATCCGGGCGGTGGGCCACAACCCGGAAGCCTCCCGCTACGCGGGTATTAACGTGAAACAGTACACCGTGCTGGCGCTGGTGCTCAGCGGCGCGTTCGCCGGGCTGGCCGGGGCGATCCTGGTCTTTGGCAGCGAATCACACCGGATGGTGACCGACGGCTCGGCCACCGGGTTCACTGGCTCGGCGGGGTTCAACGGGATCGTGGCCGCGCTGTTCGGCGGCCTGCACCCTCTGACCACCATCCCGGCCTCGTTCCTCTTTGGCGCGCTGCTGGTGGGTGCCAACAAGCTCCAGCGCGCGGTACAGGTTCCCGCCGCCCTGATCGGCGCTCTGAACGGCCTGGTCGTCATCTTCGTGGTCAGCACCGATCTTATCCGGCGCCGCCTGACGCAGCGCCGCGCCCTCAGAGAGCCTCAACCAGAATCAGAAACCCGACCACCCCAGACGGAGTCCAGCCATGCTAAGTGAACTGCTGACAACCGATGTGCTGATAGGAATTGTGGCGTCCGGCATCCGGCTGGCGACCTCGTATCTGTACGCCGCCATCGGGGAGACCTTCGGCCAGCTCAGCGGTGTCCTCAACCTGGGCGTGGATGGCATCATGCTGATGGGGGCCTTTGGCGCTTATTACGCCGTGATCAAGACCGACAGCCTGTTTCTGGGCGTGCTGACCGCGGTCGGCATCGGCCTGATCATGGGGCTGGCGATGGCCTACGTGAGCGTCACGCTGCAGGCCGAGCAGGGCATCAGCGGCATCGGCTTTTACCTGTTCGGGCTGGGGATGAGCGACCTGCTCTTCCGCAAGCTGGTCGGCACCCCGCTCCCGGCGTCGACCTTTCCTCGCCTTCACATCCCCCTGCTGAGCGACATGCCAGTACTGGGCGAGGTTTTCTTCAGGCACAGCCTGATGGTTTACCTGGCTTTTCTGTTGGTGCCGATCTCGTCCTACGTGATCAACCGGACGACTTTCGGCCTGAAGGTCCGCGCCGTCGGCCAGAACCCGGAGGCGGGGGATACGCTCGGCATTAACGTCAACCGCATCCGGTATACGACCGTCATCCTGGGCAGCGTGCTGGCCGGTGTAGGTGGGGCGTCCCTCTCGATTGCGCTGCTGGGCATCTTCCAGCAAAACCTGACGAACGGGCAGGGCTTTATCGCCGTGGCGCTGGTGTATTTCGGCGCGTGGCGTCCTGCTGGCGTCATGGGCGGGGCCTTGTTATATGGGCTGGTTGCCGCGCTGGTTCTGGCAGGCAACACCACCGGCATCATACCCCGCAGCGGTGCCGACATCGCTGCCATGATGCCCGCCCTGCTGACCATCCTCGCCCTGGTCATCGCCACCCGGCAAGTCCACCAACCGGCAGCGCTGAGCAAGCCTTATAAACGGGGCGAATAGTTCACTCAAAGGAGGTATTGCACAACCATCGCAAATACAGGAGAATTGCCCGACGCTTCGAATCTAGATAGAGGAGAATAAGGAAATGAAGAAGAATCGTTCGCTGATCGTGGTGGCAGGCATTCTGGTCCTGGCACTGCTGGTGGTGGGCTGTGCCGCACCGGCCACGCCGACGGAGGCGCCAACTGAAGAACCAATGGCCGAGCCGTTCCGCATCGCAGTCGTTTCCCCCAGCGCGATCAACGACCTGGCCTTCAGCCAGAGCATCTACGACGCGGTCACGCTGATCCAGGAAGAGATGGGCGGCGAGAGCGCGGTCGAGGTGGCCTTCAGCGACAACATGTTTGTGGTTGAAGACGCCGCTGCGGCCATCCGCGACTATGCCTCTGAAGGCTACGACCTGGTTATCGCCCA
>JARRJX010000292.1:0-17300 GCA_037388645.1 Chloroflexota bacterium | reverse complement strand
ATATATCAAGCCAATTCCCAGGCGTGTGAGAGCGTTAGGGGGAACAGCTCCACCATCCTGTAGATAGGGGTATGTCACGTCAAAGTCAATGGCGGGCAACGGTGTTTCGATAAGTGCTGTCGGGGTTGCCGTGGCCGGTGGCTGGGTGAGTGTCGCTGTTGGAGATAAAGTTGGCGTGGCAACTGGCGTTACGATCACGTTCGGCATTGCGGAAGCCGGTACATCGTCAAGCATGGCAGGTAGGGTATTCACCTGACAGGCGACCAATATTAGGGCTACTGCTGAGGGAAGAAGCAAACGCTTCATAAGAGAGCCTTATCTTGCCTCAAGAGAATGAAACTCGATGGTGTGGAGTATGGCTGTAACCAATATTGACCATTGCCACATGCTTCGGTGCAAGATAATTACATCGATATTATTATACCGACGCGGCGCAACTTAGCGGAAAACAGGCGGAAGGGAGCGGCCCACCTATCAATAATGATACATATTTCGAGGCTGTGGAGACCGTTTTCGCTGCGGATCGGTGTCATGCTATACTGAGCTGGCGGGGTGCGGCTTTCCCCATAAATCTCAGCATGCTATACTGCCCCCATGTCAAATGATTCACTTGATTGGCAGGGGCGCTGGCACGCTCTGGCTCGTGGCTGGCAGCATCGCGCTGAGCAGGCCGGGCTGGGTGATATATCCAGCGCCGTGATGGAAGCCTTGCAGCCGCTCGCCCCCCTGGCCGCCCAGCTTTTGTGGGTGGCCCAGCCGACGTTCGGCCTGATCGGACGGGGAGCGGCGATAGGGGCGCTGGCCGAGATGCTGGAGCACCCCGGTGATGGCAGTGCAGGGCCGGACGGCGCAAGGCCGAACGAAAAGAGGGATGGGGAACGGTGAGGCGCGCATGGCTTCACGGTTCCGCATGATAGGTGAAACAGAAACATGTCTGGATTGTTAATCCTGGTGTTCGGGGTGGTGTTCCTGGTGGTCGGCGCGCTGCTGATGATCGCCTTCACCTACCTGATCCGGCAGGGCCTTCGCCCTGACTTCCGCCGACTGCCCGGCTACGAAGCGGTGCCGGGCCAGATCGGGCAGGCCATCGAGAGCGATGGGCGGGTGCACGTTTCGTTAGGCGCGAACAGCATCGTCGCCGAGGACACCGCTACCACGCTGGCGGGCCTCGCCATGCTGCGCGCGGTGGCCGAAGGCTCCTCGATCAGCGACCGCCAGCCGGTGGCCTCGACCGGGAATGCGACGGCTTACCCGTTGATCGCCGACACCGTCCGGCGGGTCTACCAGGCCAGCGGGGAGATGGAGAAATACGACCCCAAGGCGATCCGGCAGGAGGCCTTTAATGCGGTGACGCTGGCGGGGGGCGCAACGGCAATCGTCGAGGACAACGACGTGCGGGCCAACATCCTGATCGGCTCGTTCGGTCCGGAGGTCGCCCTGATGGCCCAGGCGGGCCTGCGCAAGAACATTCCACAGACGATCGCCAGCGACCGGCTGGAGGGACAGGCCGTCGCCTATACGATGGCGGAAACCCCCCTGATCGGGGAGGAATTGTTCGCCGCCAGCGCCTACCTTGACAACCTCCCCGCCCCGAAAGCCAGCCTGATCTCCCAGGACGTGCTGCGCCTGCTGGTGGTTGGCGTGATCCTGGTCGGCGCGCTGCTCACAACACTGGGTCTGATCGGATAGGCGGGGCAGGAAGAAGATGAAATACGTCATTCCGGCAGCAGTTGCAATCGTCGCGGGCCTGCTCACCCTGATTACCTATTTGCTTGAGGCGAGCGGCCTGCTATCCCTGCGCCTGATCCTGATCGATTGGGTGGTGCTGCTGGCCGGGTGGGCGCTGCTGGTGGGCGTCCTGAACCTGATATTGGTACACATCCGGCGGGTGCAGGCCCGCGAGAAAGGCTGGGTTTACAGCCTGATCACCGCCGTCGCCGCGATGTTTACCCTGGTGGTGGGCAGCTCCGAGGGGCTGACCGGCGTTTCCCCGCTCTACACGCCCGGCACGGTGTCCCAGGTCTTGTTCTCCGGGATCATCGCCAGCTCCCAGGCCGCGCTGGCCGGGCTGGTGATGTTCTTCCTGGTGGTGGCCGCCGTGCGGCTGGTTCGGAACCGCGCCAACACCTGGTCGTTCGTCTTCCTGTGCGCGGTGATCGTGACGCTGGTTGGCTGGCTGCCCTTCCAGTTCATGGGCCCGGCCAGGGGATTCCAGAGCTGGTTCAGCCGCGTGCCCGCCGCAGCGGGGGCGCGCGGCATCCTGCTGGGGGTCGCGCTGGGCACGCTGGCCGTCGGCATCCGGGTGCTGACCGGAGTCGAGCGGCCCTATAAAGACTGAAAACCTGTTCGCATGCCGCCGCCAGGCACGGATAGGATTTGATGGCCCACTCCGGTACTGAGCTTAACAGGTAAGGTGATGAGTATCCCACCTGATCGGAATGAGTTTGAAGGGGACGACCCCCGCGACCAACAAGACGACGATCCGCTCGACTTTCTGCGGGCGTCGCTGTTTGGAGAGGGGGACGAGGACACAGAGGGCGAGCTGCCCCCGACGGGGGAGGATACTCCGGATTCGGAGGCTGGCGGCGACGAGCCTGCCCCATCCGCTCTGCCGAGCCTGGACGATTTCCCCGACTGGCTGACGGACGCCGTATCGGAGACGGCAGCGCAGGAAAAGGCGCAGGAATCGACGCAAGAAGCGGCGCAGGAAGAAGCGCTGCCGGACTGGATGGCCGGGTTCGAGCCATCGGAGGAGTCCAGCCCAGCCCCGGCCCCGGCAGCAGCGCCCGCCCAAAGCGACGAACTGCCGGATTGGATGGCCGGGTTTGAGCCACCAACTGCCACGCCGGAACCATCTCCGCTGACTCCCATTCAGGGCGAGGATGATGACCTGCCGGATTGGCTGCAAGGTGCGCAGTCGCCACCGGCGAAGTCTGAAGCGCCCGCCCAGCCGACGACATTTGGGCCGCAGGGCGGTGATATGCCGGATTGGCTGCAGGCTGCCCAGCCCGCCCCCTCCTCGCCGGAGCCATCCGGCGGTGTGGAGATGCCCGACTGGCTGGACGCGGCGGCGGCCCCTTCGCAGCCCGCCTCCTCTCCCCAGGACGATGCAATCCCGGAGTGGTTGGGCGGCTCAGCTGCCTCACCCCCGGCCACGCCTGCCAGTTCGGCGGCGGGAGAGGGTACCACCCCCGATTGGCTGCCATCGACGGAACCAGCGCCCACACAATCTGAAGCGCCCGCCCCGGCGGGGGATGACGTGCCGGATTGGCTGAAAGAGGCCGAGGAGGAACAGGCCAGCGCTCCTTCGAAGCCAGCCGCCGGGGGCCAGCCGGATTGGATGGCCGACCTGGGCCTGGGAGAAACGCCGGAGACGCCATCCCCAGCGGCGGAGCCAGCCGCCGCCGACCTGCCTGATTGGATGAGCGACCTGGGCCTGGAAGAAACGCCGGAGACACCGTCGCCAGCGGAGCCTGCCGCTGCCGACCTGCCGGACTGGATGAGCGACATCGGGGCACCCCCGGATTGGCTGAAAGAGGCCGAGGAGGAACAGGCCAGCGCCCCTTCGAAGCCAGCCGCCGGGGGCCAGCCTGATTGGATGGCCGACCTGGGCCTGGAAGAAACGCCGGAGACGCCATCACCAGCGGCGGAGCCTGCCGCCGCTGACCTGCCGGACTGGATGAGCGACATTGAAGCACCCGCCTCAGCGGAACCTTCAACCCCGGCGGAACCCCCGACTCCTGCCGAACCCGCCGCTGCACCTTCCGTCGATTTGCCGGGCTGGATGTCGGATTTCGAAGCGCCGCCTCCGGCGGCTGCGGAGGAACCGGAAGCCGGGGCGGAGTTCAAAGAAGAAGGGCTGCCCGATTGGCTCCAGTCGTTTGAGCCGCCTAAACCGGAGCCTGAGCCGCCCCCGGACGAGCTTTCCGGCGTGCTGGCTACGCTGCAATTCGACGACCAGGAGGAGCCGGAGCCTGCCGAGCCGCCTGGCGGTGAGCCAGCTCCCGCTGCGGAGGCGGGGAAGGAAAGCCCGCCATGGCTTGAGGACATCGGCACCGCCGCGGGCGATGTGCCCGCCGCTCCCCCAGAGAAGCCAGCCCCCCCGGCAGAGCAGCCGGGAGAGGAGGACTGGATCGCGTCGCTGGCGTTGGGGGCATTGGAACAGGCCCCTCCCTCGGAGCCATCTGGCGACCTGCCAATACCCCCGGTGGAGGAACCTGCACCGGCAGCCCCGGAGGCTGAGATGCCTGCCGAGGCGCTCCAGGCAAAGGAGGCCGCCCCAGCCCCACCGACGGGCGAGGACGACGGCCTGATGGCGCTGTTTGAAGGGTTCGACCTGGAAACCGCCGACGCAGGGGAGCCGCTGCCCGCCGCGGAAGACCCGACG
Organism: Chloroflexota bacterium; assembly: GCA_037388645.1. Taxonomy (GTDB): domain Bacteria; phylum Chloroflexota; class Anaerolineae; order Aggregatilineales; family UBA3940; genus JARRJX01. The sequence continues at coordinate 12,913 of JARRJX010000292.1, read as the reverse complement.
GGCCTGGACGCGATCTTCGCCGAGGGCATGAAATCAGCCAGCCCTGAGCCGGAGGAAGAGGCCGAAGAAGAGGAAAGCGAGGCGGTCAGGACCGGGGAGCTGCCCGAATGGCTGAGGAAAGTGCCCGGCTCGGAGCCGGGCGGCCTGGAAGCCGAGAAACCCCTGGAAGAGACGCTGTCCGCGGAGGAGGTCGGCCAGCTCGCCGACCTGCGCTTTGACGCGATCGTCGAGGACGCCACCAGCCGGACGGAGCGCCCGGAGCCTATCAGCGCGCTGAAGGACGTCACCGGGATGCTCCGACCTGAGCTACTCTTCGAGGGCGAGTCGCTGGCCGCCGACGAGCGGGTGGACGATCTCGTCATCACCAAGGAGCAGGCCAACCGCATCGGGTTCCTGGAGATATCCAGCCGGGCGAAGCCCAGCACCCCGCTGGTGGCCTGGGTCACGACTATTGCCATGCTGGCGGCGATCGTGCTGCCGGTCGTGTTGGGGATCAACGTACTCCCCGGACCAGTGCCAGGGCCGGGGCCAATCGCCGCACAGGCGCAGATCGATGCGCTCCCCTCCGGCGCGAGGGTGATCGCCGCTTTTGAGTACGAGCCTGACACCGCCGCCGAGATGGACCCGCTGGCGGAGGCGCTGCTAGTGCACCTCGCCGAGCGTGAGGCCACCGTGTACGCGATCAGCACCCGGCCTACCGGCCCGGCTATGGCCAACCGCGCCGCTCAGGCGGCGGCATACCCGGCGGCGGACCTGGTCAACCTGGGGTACGTATCCGGGAGAGTGAACGGGATCAGGGAGCTCGCAGTAGGGAGCACCTCGGCCCTCTCCTCCCCCCTGGCCTTCGACAGCCTGGGACAGGCGACCAACCTGCAAGCCAGACGCCTGCAAGACCTCCAGCCCGACCTGGTGATCGTGTTTGCCTCTCACCCGGAGGAAGCGCGGGCCTGGGTGGAGCAGGGAGCGAGCCGCATCAACGCGCCCATGCTGGCGGCGACCAGCCTCAGCGCCGGGCCACTGGTCTATCCATACGTTCAGAGCGGACAACTAGTCGCCGTGATGAGCGGATTGAACGACGCCGTCGCCTACCGCGAGCTGATCAACCGCGCGCCCGGCAATACGCTGGTATCCACCTGGAACGCGCAGGCTACCGGCGGTCTGGTGGCCGCCCTGGCGATCATCGTGGGCATGTTGTTGTATGGTCTGCGGGAGCTTCGTTTGCATCAGGAGCGGGAATCATGACGCTGTCCCCGGCTCAGGCCGAGTTTCTCTCCGGCCTGTTAGGCTTCTTGTTTACCGTCGCCCTGTTCAGCTATCTGCTGGGGGACAACCCGCTCTACCGGCTGGCGTTGCATACCTTCATCGGCGTGGCTGCCGGGTACGCGGGCGTGGTGATCATCTACCAGGTGCTCCGGCCCCGGATGATCGTCCCCCTCGCCAACGGCGACCCGAACGCGGCGCTGCTAGTAGGCGTGCCGTTGATCCTGGTGATCTTCCTGGTGTTCAAGCTCAGCCCGCGCACCGCCCCGCTGGGGAACATCAGCATCGCCTACATGGTGGGCGTCGGCTCGGCGGTCGCGGTCGGTGGGGCGCTGATGGGCACGCTGCTGCCCCAGATTCAGGCCACCTGGCTTTCGGTTTTCCCCGACACAAGGGGGATATTCATCAACAACCTGATCGTGATCGTGGGCACGGTGACGACGCTTCTGACGTTCCAGTTCTGGCTGCGCGGGCAAACCGCGCGCGGCGACGCCGGGCGGGGGAGAGTGATGCAGTTCCTGGCGACGATCGGGCAGGGCTTCCTGGTGATCACGCTTGGTGTGATATATGGTGGCATGATACTATCGGGCATCGCGGTTTTTGGGGAGCGGCTGGCTACCCTGGCCGGGTTCGTGACCGGGCTGATGCCCTGAATGTGAAATTGGCCGGACAACGCGGAAACAGGTATGTCATTCTTAAGCAGAGTCTTTGAGCAGAGACAGGCCCCCGCCGACGAGTCGCCGGAAGAACAGCACATCCAGGCGACGGGCGGCGCGATCCTGGCCGTCGACATCGGCAACGTCTACACGCGCGCGGTGCTCCTGGACGTGGTGGATGGCACTTATCGGTTCGTCGCGCGCGGGGAGGCCCCCTCCACGGCAGCGGCCCCGGACAACAACCCGCTGCTGGGCGTTTTCCAGGCGTTCGACCAGATCAAGGCGGCCAGCGGGCGGGAGCTGGTCGATACGGATGAGCAGCTGATCATCCCGGAGCGCGGGGACTTTTTGGGCGTGACCACCTTCTCGACGACGACCAGCGCGGGCAAGCCGATCCGGGCGGTGCTGTTTGGCCTGATGCCGGACGTCAGCATGCAGAGCGGCAGGCGGGCGGCAGACAGCACCTACCTCTCGCTGGTGGACACCGTCAGCCTGGGCGATGCGCGTACCCAGGAGCAGCAGGTGGACATGCTGCTGCGCACGCCGATCGACCTGATCCTGATCGTGGGCGGCACCGACGGCGGCGCGGTCGATTCGCTGCGCAAGCAGATCGATACGATCGCGCTGACCTACTCGCTGTCGGAAAGCTCGGCGCTGCCGACGGTGATCTACGCCGGGAACGCCGACCTGCAAGAGGAAGTGCAGCAGCGGCTGGGCAGCGAGATCGGCCTGGAGGTGATCCTGGCCGATAACCTGCGCCCCCGGCTCGACGCCGAGCGGCTGGAGGGCGCGCAGACGAAGCTGGCCGCGATGTACCACTCACGGAAGGCGCAGAAATCGGTGGGATTCCGGGAGATGGGCGGCTGGACAGACGACGGCGTTTTTCCGACGGCGCACAAATTCGCCCAGTGCATCCGCCTGCTGGGGCGGGTGAACCGGCAGGACGTGCTGGGGATCGACCTGGGCAGCGCCTCGACGACCGTCTCCGCCTCGCTCGGCAAGCGGTCGTACCTGAACGTCTTCGGCAACCTGGGGATGGGCCACTCGGCCAGGGAGGCGCTTGAGCAGCTTCGCCCCGGCGGTCTGGCGCGCTGGCTAACCTTTGCCCCGGACGACCCGGAGGCCGTACAGGATTACGTCTGGAACAAATGGCTGCACCCCTACACCGTGCCCTCCTCGCACCAAGACCTGGAGATCGAATACGCGCTGGCGCGCGAGATCATTCTGTGGGCCACCTTAAACGTCCGGTCGAGCTGGCAGAACGTCTCCCCGCGCGGCTTTTTGCCCCCCTTCCAGACAATCTTGCTCAGCGGGTCGACCTTATCCCGCCCGCCGCATTACGGCTGGAGCGCGCTGCTCGTCCTCGACGCCCTGCAACTGGTCGGGGTCAGCCGCCTGCTGGTCGACCCGTACTGCATGGCCCCGGCGCTGGGGGCGGTCGCTCCCTATAACCCGACCGGCGTCGTGCAGGTGTTGGATACCGGCGCGTTTATCGAGGTGGGAACGATGATCTCCCTGACGGGGCGAGCCAGGCGCAACGAAGTGGTGCTCGTCGGGGAGCTGCGCCTGCGCGACACGGGCGAAAAACGCACTTTCGAGGCGCGCTACGGCACGATCAGCCCCGTGCCGCTGGGAGCTGTCGGTGAGCGGCGGGGAGCTTGGCCTGATCATCGACGCGCGTGGCCGCCCGATCCGCTACCCGCGTGACGTGGGCAACCGCCGCGAGCGCCTGCTCGCCTGGCAGCAGGCGATCACCAGGGAGGCGGCCCAATGAGCCACGTCTTCTCTCAAGGACACGTTTCAACCATCGCCAACATCCGGCGGCACCATCCCCTGCCGGTGGGGGCGGGAAGCCGGGTGATCGGCGGGCAGTTCATCAAGGCGAACGAGATCATCGCCATCTCCGAGCACCCGACCGAATACCGGCTGGTCGACGCCGCCGTGCAACTGCGGGTGAACCCGGCCCAGCTCAGCGGCCACCTGCTCAAGCGAGAGGGTGAGTCGGTTCAGCAAGACGAGGTGCTGGCGCGCCGCCGCATCCCGCTGCGCTTCCGGCCCCTTGAGGTGCTGGCCCCGATCGGCGGGTTCATCCGCACCATCAACGCAGGTAAGATCCTGATCGAGGGAAACCGCGAGCGGGTTGAAATCCACACCCCGATACCGGGGCGGGTGTTCTCGATTACGCCGGACGAATACATCGTCATCGAGCTTAAAGGGGTGCAGATTCAGCTTCCCTGGGGGCACGGCGAGTCGGCCTGGGGGACGCTCAAGCTGGTCGGCGAGGCCCCGTCGGACGAGGCGGAGGGCTTCCGCTTCAACATCGACCACCGGGGGGCAATCGTGGCGATGGGCACGCCCCTGACGGAGGAGATACTGCACGAGGCGAACGACATCCGGGTCAGGGGACTGATCGGCGGGAGCCTGCACGCGCGGCTGGTGCCGCTGGTGAAGGAGATGGAGTTCCCGGTGGGCATCACGCAGGGGTTTGGCCACCTGGCGATGAGCGCGCGGATATTCAATTTACTCAAGACTTACAACGGGCGGGAGATGGCGCTGGCGGTCAGCGGCGAGGCCGACTGGCGCGAGATGCCACCTGAGATTATTATTCCTATAGATACAACCGCCGCGCCTGAAGACCTGGGCCGCACACAGCCTTTTGCCCCAGGCCAGAAAGTTCGCATTTTGCAGGCCCCCTATCTGGGTGAGATCGGCACGATCAGCTCGCTGTCAGAGGGGCCACAGCAGCTTGAAAGCGGGTTGTGGATGCCGGGGGCGTATGTCGAGATGCCGACCGGGGAGACGCAATATCTGCCGTTTACCAATCTGGAACAGTTGATTTAGCCGACTGGCGCACGGCACGACACAAGGGAGAATCGGGAATGGACGACGATAACGATAATCTGTACTTCAGCTTTGACGACGAAGAAGAGGAAGAGGGTGTAGAGGCTGAAGAGTCGCAAAACCGCGCGTTCTTGATCGGCGCGATCATCCTGGCCGCCGTCTTTGTGTTGGGCATCTGCGCGATTGTGATCTTCTTCGTGATCAAGCCCACCAACCTGCTGGGCGGTGGGGGCGGCGTGTCCGACATCGAGCTGACCAACGCGGCCAACATGACGCTGGCGGCTGCCACTCAGACCGCTGCATTCGAGGCGTTCCAGGCAACCGAGACGCCCACCGAAGCGCCGACCGAGGTGGCGGAGGCGACCGAGGAAGTGACCGCGCCATCGGCCACACCGACCTCGCTGATCCAGGTGACGCCGCTGACGGGAACCCAAACGGCGCAAGCCGAAGGAGGGGGAGGCGAGGCGACGGCGGAGGGGACCTCCGAGATCATCGTCGTCACGCCGCTGGGCGGTGAGGAAGACAGGCCGTTGCGACCCTGCCCCAGACCGGGTTTAGCGGCGGCGTTGGGCTTGCGGGAGCCGGGCTGCTGGCCGTTGCCCTGGTGGCCGTGATCGTGATCACACGCCGCATCCGCATGAAATAGACCGGGCACGGTTTTCCCGCCAGGCTAATCAGGCTGGCGCGCCCGGCAGGGTGTGCCAGCCTCCGTATGTTTACCGCCATGAAGTAGGGCTGTTCTGACATGCCTCATACCATCACACGCCATGACGAAATTAATAAACTGCTCCAGGCGCTTGGCGAGTCCAACTGCGCAGCGGTGGTCGGGCTGAGCAACACCGGCAAGTCGACGCTGTTACGCTATTTACGATCCCAGTCGGTTGCCCAGAAATACCGGCAGCTCACCGGGCGGCAGGTCGCCTTTGTGTATATCGACTGCAACAGCATGTTCGAGGTCACCGGCCAGGGGTTGTACGAGCTGGTGCTGCGCGCCGTCCAGGAAGGCATACCCGACCTGAGCGAGGCCCTATCCACCCGGCTGAGCGACCACTACCGGCGGATCGTCGAGCCGGATACCCAGTTCCAGGTGCCGCTGAGCTTTAACAACGCGATGCAGGACATCATCGAGGGGGGAGAGCGCGACCTGGTGCTGCTGCTCGACGAGTTCGACGAGGCGTTTGACGCGCTGGATGGGCGGGTGTTCCTCAACCTGCGCGCGCTGAAGGACAAGTATCCAGAGAACCTGATGTACGTGACCGCGACCGTGCGGCGGCTCGGCTCCAAGCGCAGCGACGAGCAGACCGCCGAGTTCGTCGAGCTGTCCGCCTCGCACACGTTCATCATGCGCCTCTTTGACCGCACCCAATCGGACGAGCTGGCCGACACCCTGGCCCGGCACAACGGCCTTGAGGAGGGGCTGAGCGACCAGGAGCAGGATTTTCTCTGGGCGCAGACGGGCGGGCACCCGCGCCTGCTGCGCGGCGCGCTCAGCCACCTGATCGACCTCCGCCTGAACCACCCGGACGCCTACCAGGATCGAGGGGTCGACCTGGTATTGGACGCGATGCTCCACGACGTGACTATCCGGTCGGAGTGCTCCCGCCTGTGGGGGCAGCTTGGCCCAGGGGAGCGTTCGACGCTGATCGCAGTGGCGATCGGCAACGGCGACCAGCTTGACCGCCGCGCCCTGCAGGCGGTCGGCGAATGGGGGTTGGTGCACGAGAAGGGGACAAAGGTCACCATCTTCGGCAAGCTGATGGCCGGGTTCGTCCGGCGGCAGCACACGATCCAGCGCGAGCTGCCCAGCGGCATCTGGGTGGATCACGATTCGGGGGACGTCTGGATCGAGGGCAGCCCCGCTCCACCGCTCACCGAGCTTGAGTTCAAGCTGCTCTCCCTGCTCTTCAGCCGGGAGGGCAAGCTGACCGACAAATACCAGATCGTCGAGACGGTCTGGGGGGTGAGCTACATCAACGACGTGGACGACACCCGGATCGAGAAGCTGGTCAGCCGTCTGCGGGCCAAGATCGAGCCTGACCCCAGCACGCCGCGCTACAGCGTCACCGTCCGCGGGCGCGGCTATTAGCTGTTCAATTAACCGCCCCACCACCGTTGACGCGCTCCCCCACGGCCTCCCGGCTATTCCACAACCGAAATACGCCCAAACACCACGTAATCCGGGGCGACCTCCTGGCCGCCTGTGACGCGCAGGCGCAGCCCGTTCACCGGGTGGTAGAGGCCGATCCGCACCTCATACTCGCCGGGCGGCATGTCGGGGGGAAGCTGGATCGCAAAGCGGTCGTTCACGCTCTTGCCCGGCTCCCAGGATGGCATGGGGAGCAGCCCGTTCCCCGGCACCGAGTCGTGCTGCGCCCACAGCACCCCGCCGTCGTCGATCACGTGGACGAAGACGACAAACGAGTCCTCGACCGGCAGCACCGAGCGCCAGGTCAGCGCGCTCCGCACCGCGCTCCCCGCCTGAGCCGTCTGGTCGAGGATCGCGCCCTGGGTCAGCTCGATAGCGTCCTCGTATTCGGCATCGATCGGGGCTAGTGTTGGGCTGGCCGGGCCGGTGACGAACCGCTGGCGGTGCAGCAGCCCGAACCACTCCTCGTCCCCGGTCGGATACAGGCTGTGCCGGAGAGCCAGGCCCAGGGTGCGTTGAGGGTCGGTGTCGGCCTCGTTGACGAGCACCACGTCGATTGACTCACCTGTCGTCCCCAGGCCCAGGTCGGCGAGGGCGGCTTCGACGGCGGGCGTGGTGAGCGGCCAGCGCCCGGTGTCGAAGGGGATCACGTCCAGGTCGGTGCGCGCCGCCAGGCCCGGCGCGTGGCTGGCCGGGAAGACGATCACCGACCGGGCAGGGCTGCGGGTCAGCGCCGCCGCCAGCGCGTCGAGGTCCGCGCTCATGAAGGCCGGGTCACCGGCCAGCCGCTCGTAGACCTCTCCGGCCAGCGGGTTTTCGGCCCCCTCCACATGCAGCAGCGTCCAGAGGCCGTATTTCCCCACCAGGCTGGTCTGCGCGCCGTCGAGGTTACGGAGGGCCGGGATGCGGTTGTCGCGGTCGAAGAGGTATACCTGCTCACCGGCGGCCAGCCAGGAAGCGAACATCGCGCGCCGGTGCACGTCACGCTCGGACCTGTCGAGGAAGGAGTTGGCGAATGTGCCCACGCGCGGCCCAAGGTCGGCTTGCAGGTAGATCAGGGCCGTCCCCGGCCCCAGCGCATTGACCCGCCGTCCGCCGCCGCTGTCCCAGGCTTCCCGGAGCACGAGGGCAAGCTCACGCGTGCTGCGGCTTTGCTCGCTCAGGTATTCGCGCCTGTCTCTGGCTGCCAGGGGCGCTCCGCGCAGGTCGCCGGTCAGCCCGGCATCGACGTAGAACGACTGCCCCAGGATCACGCCGAGGAACAGCGCGCCGGTCAGGGATACGGCGGCGTGCGGCAGACTCCCCAGGCGGGCCAGCAGGATTTGCAGGGAGCGCACGGCCAGCAGAGTGAGCGGCAGCGTGTTTGCCAGGAGGTAGCGTGAGGGTAGCCGCCCGGTTGCGGTCACCTGCTCGGCCAGGATCGGCAGCGCCATAAACCCGATGCCCGGCACGAGCAGGAACCCGATCTCGCGGGGGGAGTCGCCCAGCGCGAGCCACAGGAACGACAGGGCGATCAGCGTCACGACACCCACGCCCAGATAACCAAACGCCCCCCAGACGTCGCGCAGGTGGGAGCGCAGAGTGATCTGCGTTTCAGGCTCCAGGAAACTCCCCAGCAGGGTGTTATCCAGGCTGGGCTGCACGCCCTGGGTGGGGGTCGAACCGGCGGCCTCGGCCACCGGGTAGAGGGGGAGGATCAGGGCCAGGGCGATGGCAATGGACAGGGCGCTCAGCGCCAGCGCCTTCTCTGTCGTCTTGCGGTCACGCGGGAGGAGGACGCTTGCCACGAGGGGCAGCCCCAGGTAGGGGATGGCGAGCAGCTTGGTCAGGAAGGCGGTGGCGAGCACCAGTCCGAGGAGCAGCGCGACCCAGAGACGCGGCTGGCGCGCCTGCCGGACGGCCAGCAGGATGCTCAGCCCGGTGAAGGCGACCATCATCGGGTCGACCAGCGCCTGCCGCTCGTGGAAGACCGCCATCGGCAGCACGGCGTAAATCAAGCCGGTCAGCAGCCCGACGTGGCGGCTTCCCGCGTCGCCGATCCTGCCCTTGAACAGCGCCCGCCCCAGGGCGATGCCCACCGACACCGTGATCGTCCCGAACAGCGCCGACAGCGCCCGCGCCAGCCACGGCCCTTCGGGGCCGATGGGCCGGAAAAGCAGGCTCAGGACGAACGGGTACAGCCACTTATTGACGATCAGCCCGGCGAAGATGTCACCTTCCAGGGCGCTGTGTGCGCGGTTGATGTGCAGCGCCTCGTCGATCAAACGGCGTTCGCCAGACCGATCAGGAGCATACCGGGGGGAGTTTCCTCCACCCCTGACCATTTGGCAAGTGGGAAAAGGAGTCCCGCCCGACTCACCCAGCAGGTGCCGGGGCGGCCTGCCTGGAAACCACATTGTACAGGATCGGGAGGGCGGGGCAAAAGAAGAGCGCAACCGGAGCTGCGCTCTTCCACCCTACCTGTTCAGGTCGCTGTATTCAACTACTGAGGCCCGGCGGCAATCACCTCCGGCGGCGTGGCGTCGATGAATTTCTTGAAGTTGTCTGCGAAGCGGTTCGCCAGTTGGTGATACTTCTCCCAGTATTCGTCCTCGTGCCCCCACGCCTGCGCCGGGTAGAGCACTTCCTCCGGCACGCCGGGGCAGCTCTTGGGCACCAGGAAGCCGAAGACCGGGTCTTCGTAGTATTCCACCTCCCGCAACTGCCCCGTCAGCGCTGCGCTCAGCAGGGCGCGGGTGTGCCGGATGCTGATCCGCTTGCCGACGTTATAGCCGCCGCCCACCCAGCCGGTGTTGAGCAGCCAGCAGTTCACGCCGTAGCGCTCAATCTTACGCTTCAACAGGTCGGCGTAGTAGGCGGGGTGGTGCACCATAAAGGGCGCACCAAAACAGGTGCTGAACGTGATCTCAGGCTCATCGCCCACCCCTACCTCGGTGCCGCCGACTTTGGAGGTGTAGCCGGAGATGAAGTGGTAGAGCGCCTGGTCGGGAGTCAGCTTGGCGATGGGCGGCAGCACGCCCTGCGCATCGCAGGTGAGCAGGATGATGCTTTTGGGGTGTCCGCCCATCTTCTCCGGCACCGCATTGTCGATGAATCTTAACGGGTACGAGGCGCGGGTGTTCTCTGTGATCGTGTTGTCGTCCAGGTCGATCTGGCGCGTCACCGGGTCGTAGATCACGTTCTCCAGGAGCGTGCCGAAGCGGTGCGTGGTGGCATAAATCTCCGGCTCGGCGGACGGCGAAAGCCGGATCACCTTGGCGTAACAGCCGTTCTCAAAGTTGAACACCCCGTTGTCGTCCCAGCCGTGCTCATCGTCGCCGATCAACTGCCGGGTTGGGTCGGCGGAGAGGGTAGTCTTGCCGGTTCCGGAGAGGCCGAAGAACAGCGCGACGTCGCCCTCATCACCCTGGTTCGCCGAGCAGTGCATGGTCATCACACCTTCGAGCGGAAGCAGATAGTTCATCACGGTGAAGATCGACTTCTTGATCTCGCCCCCGTATGCCGTATCCCCGATGATCGCCAGGCGCTGGTCGAAATTCAGCAGGATGAAGGTGCTGGAGCGAGTCGCGTCGATCGGCTCGTAAGCCTTGAAGGAGGGCACGGCGATCACGGTGAATTCCGGGACGTGGTTGCGATAAGCGTCGCAGCACTCCGGCTGGAGGAACATGTTCAGGGAGAACAGGCTGTGCCAGGCATATTCGGAGATGATCCGCACCGGCAGTCGATATTCCGGGTCGGCACCGGAAAAACAGTCCTGGACAAACACGTCGCGCCCCTGGAGATAGCCCTGCAAGCGGCTCAACGTCTCGTCGAATTTTTCCGGGCTGAGCGGACGGTTGTATTCACCCCACCAGATATGGTCCTCGGTAGTTGCCTCACGGACGACAAATTTGTCCTGTGCGGCGCGGGCGGTGTGCTTGCCGGAGCGGACTAACAGCGCGCCCTGGTTAATGATCTGCCCTTCGCCCCGGAACACAGCCTCTTCGTAGAGGGCTTCCGCAGGCAAGTTCCAGTAAACGGTGCCCAGGTCGACAAGGCCGTGGTTCTCCAGGCCATAGTCACTTCTGAGGTCGGCAGCCTGGCCCTGGGCAGGTGTTTTGATGTGTAGCAGGTTGTTCATAACCAGTCCCTTATCACTTTGCGGTCGCCAATGTAGATCTCATTGGGCGCGTTCGGGTCCAGCGCCCATTTAATACGCTTTGCCCCTGCGATGACGTCCTTCACGGTGCCGCAGTAGCTGATGCGCAGGTGGCCTTCCATGCCAAACGGCTTACCCGGCACGGTCACGACCAATGCCTTCTCCAGCAGCATATTGGACAGGGCAACCGAGTCTTGATAGTAGGCGCGGAAATCGGGCATGCAGTAGAAAGTGCCGTCCGGGACGGTAATGTGGATACCCGGCAGCGATCCCAGCTCACGCATCAGGATGTCCCGGTTATTCTGAATCATCAGCCGCAGGTTTTCGACGACGCTTTGCACGCCGGTCAGCGCGCCTTCGGCGGCGGCCTGTGAGATCGCCGAGGGGTTGGAGGTGGTCTGCGATTGAATATTCCCCATCACATTGACCATCTTTTTATTCGCGACCACCCAGCCGATGCGGAAGCCCGTCATGCCATACAGCTTGGAGACGCCGTTCACCACCACAATGCGTGTGTTCTCGACGTTGCGGTTGGTGTATTGGTAGGCCACAGGCGGGGTCTTGCCGTCGAAGACCAGCTTGTGGTAAATGTCGTCCGTGATCAGGTAGATTTCCTCACTCTCGCAGAGTTCGACGATCTGCGCGATGAACTCCTCGGTGTACATCACGCCGGATGGGTTGTTAGGACTGTTCACGATGATCGCCTTGGTGCGGGAGCTGATCGCCTGCTCGACCTCCTCGATCCGGGGCTGGAACGAGCCGTCCTCAGCCGTGACGACTACCGGCACTCCATAGGCCAGCTTGATCATCTCCGGGTAGCTCACCCAATAGGGTGCCAGCAGGATGACCTCGTCCTGCGGATCGACGATCGACAGCAGCACGTTATACACGGACTGCTTGGCACCGGTAGAGACGATCACATTCTCCGGCTCGACGTGCTTGTCGTAATTCTCCTCGGTATAACGGATGATGGCTCGTTTGAGCGAGGGAGTCCCATCACTTGGCGTGTACTTGATGTGACCTTCCTTCAACTTTGCCGCTGAGCTAAGAACGGCGGTGATTGGGGCTTTGTTTTGCGGCTGCCCGCCCCCCAGGTGAATCACGGCTTCCCCCTTAGCGCGCAGGATGTTCGCTTGCTCGTTAAGCTTCAGGGTAGGTGATTCGGCAATCGATCGACCCAACTGACTCAAGCTCATATGCGGAGGCCTCCTCTCTGACTGCGGTGGTGTGTGGGCTTCACCTAATTATGAAGCCAGCCAGGCGCGTTGCCTGGCGGATTTGCGCAATTGTAGCAGACTAATAAGAAGGTTCCAACTATTTGTAAGGAGTGTGACAAACTCACACCCTGGCGACGAGCAGTCGTCGTGGGGAGATCACCCTGCCGGTCTGGGGCGACACACCGCCAGGTTCCAACCGCCGCGCGTGGATTTTGAATGACAATCGTAAAGTGCACGGCGTCCCACGCTCAGCGGGCCGGGCCGTTTCGTACTATACTGAAAGATAAGGGGGGAATGTTTTAGAGGGGCGGGCTGCCCGTCAAGCAGCGGGGAAAAGGCGGATGACCATGTCCACCCAACAACTGTCGTTGTTTGAAGTCCAGATCGGCGTCGAGGGCGAGGAGGCCAAGCGCTGCCCGGAGTGCGGCGAGCTGAAGCCGCTGAGCTATTACTACCGGCGCGCCCGCAACCCGGACGGCTACGGCAGGAAGTGCGCGAACTGCGAGAACCCGAACCGGCAGACCACCGGCCCGGTGCGCCGGGTAGACCACCCCAGGGTGAAGTCCAGGCGGGCGGAGCTGACGGCGGGGCACCGGCTGTGCCTCTCCGAGCAGCGCCTGAAGCGCAAGGTGCTCGCACGGGATCACTTCTGCCG
>JARRJX010000291.1:0-4042 GCA_037388645.1 Chloroflexota bacterium | reverse complement strand
CTACGTTTGTGTGGGACTGGGCCTCTGGCCTGCCGGAGATGCTGAGCGAGGGCCAAGCTACGGGCGGTGAGCCCGTAGCCCTGTACCTGGCGGGGCACGAGACGTTGGGCCAATGGGACAGCGCGTCTCCTGGCGGAGCCGAAGAGTGGGCCTACTACCTGCCCGACGGCCTGGGCTCCGTGCGCCAAGTGACCGACGCGGCAGGCGCGGTGACGGATGCCCGTGAGTGGACGCCGTATGGGGTCGAGGTTGGTGCGGCGCAGGCGGAGCTGGGATACACCGGGGAGTGGCAAGATCCAGTACTGGGATTGACGTACTTGAGGGCACGGTGGTACGACTCTTATCTTAACCAGTTCGTCAGTCCCGATCCTATTGTACCCGATCATTGGGATCCGCATAGTATCAACGGCTACACATATGCTCTGGGGAACCCAATCAGGTACACTGATCCCGATGGTCTGGCTCCACTTCCTCCGCCTTATCCTCCGCCACAGACACTTGTGCCCGATCCCCGTGACTTGACAAAGTGGTTGTACAACGAGATGATTGCCAATGCCACCAGCCCAGAGGTACGCGGCCTACTAGCACTTAACGAGATTTCGAGACATTTGAGAGAAGGGATAACGTGTGACCTATCTACTGCCATGGCCCTAGCAGGAGGGGGAGATCCTATCGTCAATTACCTATTATCCCTGACAGGATTTAATATCCAATATCGCATTTGGTCTGCAGATGAAGCAGCAGCGGTTTTCCATGTGGCAGCTCTCTTCTGGTACAGAGAACTGGTGAAGAACAAGGCGGTGTGGGATTTTAAGGATGAAATGGGACTCAGACTCGGGCCAGGCATTACCTTGTGTACCTCTCCCTCTACATGCTACAATGACGTCGAGTTCTCGGTCCCTGGGAACGTCCACTTCGCCTACATAGGAGTCATTGCTGGATTCCCAGGTTGGGAGATCCAGGCGGGGGCGGCGGCTGCTGACATCACTGATCCTGCCCGAGATCCGAACAGCAAGGAGTATGTACCAGGGTTGCCTCCGGGTGTGGTTAGCATAACGAATTTAGATCCGAGTACCTGGAATTTTGGGGACGAGGCAAGAGATCACGAGGCTGTCACGTGCGGTATCAAGATGGCAGAGAGATACGGAGTTCTAATGACGTACTCTCAGTTCCAGAGTGAACTGAGTCTCTACATTGGCGAGTTTGACCGATGTACACCTGATCCTGGGCCTCCAGACGAAGATGTCTTGCGAACATGGTCTGGGAATGGCTTCACTTATCCTCTTGGATATTTCGACAATCAAGGAGAATCTTATGAACCACCGGGGCGATGCCGATGAAACTTAATCTGGCAATGATCATATTTCTTTTGACTGCAACGGTGAGTTGCCAAGTCCTCCCATCCTTGTTGGTAGAACCCACTTCTCTACCAGGGTGGCGTTCTCCGGTTGGCGAGCTTCTGCTAGAGGATGACTCTTTTCCCCAAGGCTGGGCTCGTATACGCGACCTTCCATACGACAAGATGACCGATCCGACGACGAACCACGTCTATAGAAGTTGGTGGTGGGAAATGGTGGGATCGGGAAAAGTCGAGCAAGATATCTGGCGATCCTACACGGTTGAGGATGCAGAAAAACATTACGCCGAGTTACGCCAGAGTCAGTTTCATCCGAGCCGGACACCGCATCCGGATGACACATTTGTCGAGTTCGAACCGCCAGAGGAAATCACTTTCCGGAGTCAAATCGCTGATGAGTTCTATCTGGCTTGCGGTCGATGGGGGAGAGGGCCAGAGTGCGTAGTAGTAGCGCGCTATCGCAACTACGTGACACAGCTTCGTATTGATCAGGAAATGGAATGCGAAGGATATACTAATCGAGGGCTGAAATACTCGGAGATTGAGGACTTGATCAGGGCAATGGATGCCAGGTTTGTGGAGGCAATGGAGGAATTCTACCCATCGCCGCCGTGAGAGCCTGGTCAGAGCAAGAAGCGAGTTTATCGCTTTCCAGACAGTGCAACTGGCAAACGCAGCGGGCAGGGCTATCGCAGCCCTGCCCTGTTGCACCGTCGCCGGTGTCGGCGCTCGGGTCGCTCTCCAACGAAAATTGTTTCGCCGAAACTCGTTTCGCCAGTGCCCTATCCTCCGCACCGGCAACGCTATTTTATCACGACTGCGCGACGATGGGTAGGGCCACTGGATCAGTCAAAGCAGCCTAGGCTACGGCCTCTTTTCCGTTCCCACCAGTGAAGTTCTGTCCGTTCGCCAGCGGTTATTGGGTTGTCAGTACCGTCAATAGTGTCTGTGTCAGCAAGCAAACTCAGACTCCTCTCGATCTAGGCCATAATAGTCGAGATTGTGCCCCAGAAGCGCCTGCACCGTCAGGATGGGCGCTCCGGCATTCAGGAGCAGCGTTGCCGCTGCAACCTGAGCTGAAGGTAGTTTTGGCAATAGGCACGTCGAAACGACCGCTCGCAATTCGCTTTTTCGCGAGGGCTGATAGAAGATAGAATTGTCACGTGCCGGTGGGCTACTTCTCACAGTTCTCGGTTTAGGGTATCCGGAACTCACACCGAGACGGCACGTTTGGCAATGCAGCCGACACTCAGTTGCTCGCCTGAGTCAAGTGGGACGATGGCAGCAGAATGGTCTTGCTCCCTCGCCGCACAGAGGCCAGGTCAACGCCCAGGCCAAGGCGGTCAAGTTGCTGGCGAACGAACTCTGCAGCGGTTTGACCGTCAGGACGATTGGTTTTGCCCAGAGTTTCGGCGTAGTGTAACAGCATGCGGCTAACCATCTCCTGTTCGGCGAAGCGGTCAACACAGCCCTTGGTCAACACGTACCACACTGTGACCAGAAGCTTGCGGGCGATAGCCACGATCGCCTTCTTGTAACCCAGGCGAGGTTCGAGGCGCGCCAGTTCCGCTTTCCAATGCGGGTGGGTGCAGCTGGCGGTGTGGGCGCTCTCAACCATAGCAGAACGGACGTCACGGCGACCAGCCTTGGTGATGCGGCCAGTACGATGAACGAGACCGCTGTCGTGGACACGGCAGCCCAACCCCGCGTACCCCACCAGGTGCTTGGCAGAGGGAAAGCGAGTGATGTCGCCGATTGCAGCCAATAGCGTCACCGCAGAGATCAAGCCGACGCCTGGCAACTGGACCAGTAGTAGCGTGCGCTCATCCTGTGCAGCGATCTCGGCCAACGTCTTTTCGAGTAGCGTAACTTGGGATTGAGCAAAGGCCAGTGTATCGAGATCGCTCTGGATGCGTGCCTGCTCAATGGCGGCGACGTCCAAACTGAACCACCAATCGCGGCTATCTTGGGCAAACAAGCCGCTGCCTTCGGGAGGAAGGAAATGGTGGCGGTGGATCACGGCGTGCAAACGATTCTTGGCCTGAGTAGCGAGCCGTATCATCTTGGCCCGGTGAGCAACCAGGGCGCGATGGTCACGAACCTCCACCGGCGGCACCCACACTGGCGGCAGCAGGCCAACAGCGTGCAGGCGAGCTAGGATCAGGGCTGCGATCTTGTCGGTGATCACCTGGGCACGGGTGATCAGCTTGACGTGAGGAGGATGAACCAACGTGACCGAGTGGACATGCGGTTGCAGTTCGTCGTACAACTGGAAGGCGTTGGTGGTCATCTCCAAGACCACCGCATCCTGGGATGTGAGGGTCTTGCGCATCCACTTTTCCAGGTATCTCAACTGCACGCGCTGCGGTCCCAACACCTGATTGAGTTCGGCGTCTACACCGATAGCGATCAGGTAATGCTTGTGCACGTCGAGACCGATGAAACGGGTGGGAACTGACTTTTCCTGCGACATTTGGTATACTCCTTTTGAGGTTGAGCTAGATGGTCATCCTGACCAATAAGGCCGGGCGTGTCCAGTTTTAGGGTCGATACCTCACACACAGATACGGGCTTGACCAATGTCTTCCCAGTTGAGTGAGTCGAACGGGCAGTCAAACACAACGGGGGGCTTGCGGCTATTGCTAGCGGCTTCCCATAGGTATACCGACTGGCCCTAACGTAGCG